>QCRH01000001.1 GCA_003211955.1 Prochlorococcus sp. AG-459-O09
AATTAAACTATTTAACCCAAAATATTCATTTAAAAAGATTGGTGAAGGTTTAGTTGAAAAGAAAAGAGGAAATATCAAAGCAAATCAAAATTTAATTTATAAGAAGAAAAACAATTATGGTTACTTGAAACTACCAGAGGTAAAACGAAACAAGTTTGAGGTTGTAATCGATCCAGGGCATGGAGGACCTGATCCAGGAGCAATAGGTATTGGTGGTATTAGAGAAACAGATGTTGTTCTAGAGGTTTCAAAAATAGTTAAAAATTTACTTTCTGAGAAAGGTGTCAAAGTGAGGTTGACTAGAACAAATGACGTTGATTTGGATTTACCTCCAAGAGTTTCCATTGCTAATAATACGGATGCAGATATCTTTGTAAGTATTCATGCAAATGCCTCAAGAGGTAAAAGAAGGGACATAAATGGATTGGAAACCTTTTATTACAGAGGGTGGAGAGGAAGATTACTAGCGAAAAGAATTCAAAAACAAATTTTAAGAGTTTCCCCCGGGAGTCCTGATCGAGGAGTTAAACAAGGTCGATTTTATGTAATTAAAAATACTAGGATGCCTGCAGTACTTGTAGAAATTGGATTTTTAACTGGAAGATTAGATGCAAGAAGATTAGAAAAAATAACACATCGAAAAAGATTAGCCTATGCAATTGCAAAAGGCATCCTCGAATATCTAGATAAAGTAGGGTGAAACTTAAAATAGGTATATTTGATAGCGGAATAGGTGGTTTTACTATCCTTAATTCTTTACTAAAAACACGTAAAGATGTAGATGTTTTTTATTTGGCGGATACAAAAAGAATACCTTTTGGGAGTAAAAATTCAAAAGAGATAAGATTAATTGCAAAGGAGATTTGTACTTTTTTTGTTGATAAGAATTTGGATGTACTCTTAGTTGCTTGTAACACTACAAATGCGTGTGCGCTTGATATTCTGAAAGATAATTTAAAGGTCCCTTGTTTTGACCTTATAAACTCAGTATCGGAAATAGTTGATAAAAAAATAATAGGTGTCTTAGCAACACAGACAACTGTTCGATCATCTTATTACAAGAAAGCTATAAATTCTAAAAAAGATAATAAGATAATATTTCAGCAAGAATGTCCAGAATTTGTATCAGAAATTGAAAAAGAAAAATTAAATTTTGATAAGTTAAATAGTCTTTCAGACTTATACTTAAGACCTCTAATAAACAAAAATATTGAAGAATTAATACTTGGATGTAGTCACTATCCTTTAATTTATGACTTTTTAAGAAAAAAATTAGATTCAAATATAAGAATTATTGATCCATCGGTAGCATTAATAAAAAAATTTAATGAATCTTTTGCTATTCCAAAAACTGAGCGCTATGAGAGTATTTCTTTCGAAAATGTAAAATTTTTTGTTACTTCAGAAAAAGATGAGTTTTCCTATAAAGTAAAATTTTGGCTTGGAATTAATAAAGAAATTAGGTTGGTTAACCTCCGAAGTAATGTTTGATTCCTTAAGATATAGAAGAGGTTAATCATGAATACAGTAACAGAGCTACTACAACCAGTTGAAAATGATCTTGATGATCTTATTTTAGAACTGAAAAATCTAATAGGAGCTGGTCACCCAATTCTTCAAGCCGCAGCAGAACATCTTTTTAGTGCTGGGGGGAAAAGGTTGAGACCTGGTATTGTTTTATTGATTTCAAAAGCTATATCTCCTGAATTTTGCTTGACAAGCAAACATAAAAGGCTTGCTGAAATAACTGAGATGATACATACAGCCTCATTAGTCCATGATGATGTTGTTGATGAGGCCTCTACAAGAAGAGGAGTAGATACTGTTCATAGCAGATTTAATACCAGAGTAGCTGTTTTGGCGGGTGACTTTTTATTCGCTCAAGCAAGTTGGCACCTAGCAAATCTTGATAATGTAAATGTAGTTAAATTACTTAGTCGAGTAATAATGGATTTAGCAGAGGGTGAAATTAAACAAAATTTAAATAGATTTGATTCGGCTCAATCTTTTTCCAAATACATAAACAAAAGTTATTGTAAAACAGCATCATTAATAGCCAATAGTTGTAAAGCAGCTGGAGTTTTGAGTGGAATTAGTGACGAAAACTTAACCTCTTTGTACGATTTTGGCAAAAATATTGGTTTAGCATTCCAAGTTGTAGATGACATTCTTGACTTTACTGGAAATGATAAACAACTTGGCAAACCTGCTGTAAGTGATCTTGCTAGTGGCTATCTTACCGCCCCAGTTTTATATGCCTTAGAAGAAAATAAAAAATTGTCAGTTCTTATAAATAGAGAACTTGCTGAAAAAGATGATTTAGATGATGCTCTCAATATCATCATGAGCTCTAAAGCAATTGAAAGTTCCAGGAAACTTGCTGAGGATTTTGCAATGCTCTCTAAAGAATCTATAGTCTGGCTTCCTGATTCAGAATATAAAAGAGCTTTAATGGCTCTTCCAGAATTTGTTCTAAGTCGTATTTATTAGATCTATTAAAAATAAACCTTTGAGCTAAATTAATATTAAAATTTTTGAAAACCTTAATTCTTTCGACTAAATTTATTAAGCATAGATTTATTTAATGTCATTAGATAAAAAAAATCCAATCAATAACATACTCGAAGAAAAGAGAATTTTCCCTCCATCAAAAAAATTTGCAGAAAACTCAAATATTAGTACTCAAGAAGAATTACTAAGTCTAAAAAAACAAGCCTCAGATAATCCTATTCAATTTTGGGAATCTTTTGCAAAATCTGAATTAGATTGGTTTGAGCCATTTCAAACTGTATTAGATAACGAAAATGCGCCCTTTTTTAAATTTTTCAAAGAAGGGAAACTCAATATTACATATAACTGCTTAGATAGACACATTAAGAGAGGGCTTGGAGGAAAGACTGCACTTATATGGGAAGGCGAACCCGGAGATAGCAAAAAATATACTTACGAAGAACTTCTAAAAGAGGTATGTAAAGCAGCTAATGCATTAAAAGCAATTGGTGTAAAAAAAGGAGATTTGGTATGTATTTATATGCCGATGATTCCTGAAGCGATGTTTGCTATGTTAGCTTGCGCAAGAATTGGCGCGCCTCATTCAGTTGTATTCGGAGGATTTTCTTCAGAAGCTTTAAAAGATAGGTTAATTGATGGAAACGCTAGATTTGTTATTACTGCTGATGGTGGCTTTAGAAAAGATAAGGTGATTGAACTTAAGAAAGCAGTTGATGCGGCCATTGAAAGTGGGGCGGATAAAGTTGTTGAAAAAGTAGTTGTTGTTCAACGATCCCAAAAAAATATTTGGATGGTTGATGATAGAGATTTTTGGTGGCATGAATTGTTAAAAGATCAAAAAGATCATTGTGAACCAGAAAAAATGAATAGCGAAGATAGACTTTTTATTCTTTATACTTCAGGTTCTACTGGAAAGCCCAAAGGTGTAGTTCACACTACGGGTGGTTACAATCTTTGGGCCCATTTGACATTTAAATGGATTTTTGACTTAAAAGATGACGATATTTACTGGTGTACTGCTGATGTTGGTTGGATTACAGGTCATAGTTACATAGTTTATGGGCCTTTATCTAATGGTGCTACAACAATAATGTATGAGGGAGTGCCAAGACCCTCAAATTTAGGGGCTTTTTGGGAAATTGTTCAAAAATATAAGGTTTCTATTTTTTATACTGCACCAACTGCAATAAGAGCATTTATGAAGTCTGGGCGTGAAATCCCTGATAAATATAATCTTGAGAGTCTTAGACTTTTGGGCACAGTAGGAGAACCAATTAATCCTGAAGCATGGATGTGGTACAAGGATGTTATTGGCAAAAATAAATGCCCTATTGTTGATACTTGGTGGCAAACTGAGACTGGAGGTGTGATGATAAGCCCCTTGCCTGGAGTCGTTGCTACAAAGCCAGGTTCAGCTACTTTCCCTCTGCCAGGAATCGAAGTTGAAATCGTCGATAAGAATGGAGATAAGGTAAAGGAGAACGAGGGTGGCTATTTAATTATTAAGAAACCATGGCCAGGAATGATGAGAACAATTCATGGAAATTCAGAGAGATATTTGGAGAGTTATTGGGAATATATTTCCTTTAAAGGAGAAAAAAATGTTTATTTTGCTGGAGATGGAGCACGCATTGATGAAGATGGATATATTTGGATTATGGGAAGAGTTGATGATGTCATAAGTGTTTCAGGACATCGTTTAGGAACAATGGAAATAGAATCTGCGTTGGTAAGTCATAAATCAGTTGCAGAGTCTGCAGTCGTTGGCAAAAAAGATGATTTAAAAGGTGAAGTTATAGTTGCTTTTGTATCTCTAGAGAAAGACGTGAAAAGTTCTTCAGAACTAGTAGAGAATTTAAAGAAACATGTTGTTAATGAAATTGGAATTATCGCAAAGCCTGAAAAAATTATAATTTCTGACTCTCTTCCGAAAACACGTAGCGGAAAAATTATGAGACGAATTTTAAGATCTTTGGCTGCTGGAGAAAAAATTAGTGGTGATATAAGTACTCTTGAAGATAGCTCTGTTTTGGAAAAGCTTAAAGAATTATCCTAATCAGATTCATCAATTAAATTGGAAATTCTTTTTATAGTATTTCTTTTGAATTCATCATCGGCCCAATCTCCCAAAAAATTTTCTCTTAGTCCTGCGCTTGCAATTATAGTGTGTGTTCCTTTTAATATTACTCCTTTAGAATTATCTTCTTTTCTTGCTTTCAGACAAGAAAATAATTTATCTGTTTGATCTAATTCGTCTGAGTTGAATTTTATTAGGAAGTTATTTTTTTGATTATATGTTTTTTCAATTAATCGCAAAGTTCTTTCAGGGCTCGGGCTGAATTCACTGTTGAATTCTAATCTTTGGGAAATTTGTTTCAATAATGGAATTGATTTGTTGGCACTGAAGTTATTAAAACTAATTGATATGAATTTTTCGCAATTTCTCCCACCATCAGGGGAAATTAGATGAAGTTTGCAGCCTAGGCTATGACCAATTCTTATTGAAGGAATTGATACTCCTATCCTCTTGGATAAAGATATTCGGCAATTCTTAAAATCCCTCCATGCTTTAATAGCAAGTTGTTGGTGATCAAATTGTGGAGTGTATTTATATGCATGTACTGCATAGTTTTTATTAATTAAACTCTCTATGAATCTTTTATAAGTTAACCCTGGTTTAGAAGCTAGATAACTTCCACCAATAAATTCCACAATTTTTTTAGGATTTGAGGGCCAATAACAAAAACTATTAAATTGATATTTTGTAAAAGTCATCTTTCATAAACTACAAATGTTTTAAAAATTATTTTCTAATCGTATTTCTTAATTTATATTAATTTAAGAGAAATTTTTATTAAATGCGTCAAGATAAATGAAAGTGTTTTCAGCTAATTGGAACTATCTAACAAAAAAGAATTAAATCAATTGGATATTCTTCAGGATCAAGTTATCAGTTATCCCTCTGAAGAGAGTGTTACTACTCAAAATAAAAAAATTAAAAAAATTTTAATTCTTGATACTGAAACAACAGGTTTAGACGAAAATAAAGATGAAGTGATAGAGATAGGTTGTATTTTGTTTGATGTTTCTTTTAAGTGTGTGCTTTCACAAGTTTCATTTTTATTCCCAGTTAATAATAATGAAGCTGAGCATGTTAATGGTATATCTGCTGAAGTAACTAATATCTCTCAACCATGGGAAGATGGATTGAATTTCTTTCTGAAACTTGTTGATTGTTCGGATTTCATTGTCGCGCATAATGTAGAGTTTGATAAGAAATGGTTTGGGAAAGGAAGATTACCTAAACTTAATAAAAAATGGATATGCAGTTTAGATGATATTAATTGGTCCTTTCAAAAATCAATAAAAAATAGGCCCTCGGTAACTGATCTAGCTTTATCTTTTTCAATACCAGTTTGGAATTTGCATAGAGCTTTATCTGATTGCTTTTACATATCTGAAGTCTTCAAAAAATGCGATAATTTAGAGGAACTTTTACTTAAAGCTACCGAACCGAGGTTTTTATACAAGGCCCTTATTAGTTACGAAGACAGATCTTTAGCTAAAAATGCTGGGTTCAGATGGAATAGTCCTGTGCAAGGAGCTTGGTCAAGAAAATTAACTACTGATGAGGCAAAAAATCTTGATTTTAGAGTAGAGATTTTGAATTGATATTCAATAAATTTTTGACAAAGAAAATATCTAGTGCATCTTACAGGGCATCCACTTATTACCCATTTTATGTGCTCCAATACATCCGTATTTTGAGGCAGCCTTTTCAGCTTCTTGTTTAGTGTTAAATAGATCTGAAATCATATTTTCTTTGCTTGAATTTGAAATTTGTTTGGAATGATTATGAGAATTAGGAGAATACTCCCATATTCCCATAGTAGTAACACCGGCAGAGATAATTCCCATCCCAACTACTGATAAATTGACTATTCCCATTGCTACTGCACCAAACGAAAATACACCCATTGGTACTACCCCAATACTTATTACTCCCATTGGCACTATTCCTATTGAAACTATACCAAGAGGTGCTATTCCAAAAGCAATTTTTTTTGGCTTTGTACCGCAATGCTGATTCTCTTGACTTTTACTAATTCCCAATAGTTTTTCTAAATGTTAAATTAAAATTGTCTCACAGAATAACTAATCAAAGATTAATTTCTAGAGGAATTAAAAATTTTGAATTATTTTTTAGAACTTTGAATAACTTAAAAAATCTAAGAGGAACAGTAGACTTATTGCCTGATCAATTAATAAAGTGGCAAAACGTTGAGAAAATTGTATTGGAACAGCTTTCAAGAGCATCCATCAAAGAAATAAGAACACCAATACTGGAAATGACCGAGTTATTTATAAGAGGGATTGGTGAAGGAACAGATGTTGTTAGTAAGGAAATGTATACATTTCTTGATAGGGGGGAGAGATCCTGTACTCTCAGACCCGAAGGAACGGCCTCAGTCGCAAGAGCGTTAATACAAAATGGAATATCGTCTAATCCTCTTCAAAAACTTTGGTACATGGGTCCTATGTTTCGATACGAAAGACCTCAAGCAGGCAGACAAAGACAGTTTCATCAGTTAGGCGTTGAGTTTATAGGGCATGATTCAGTTAGAAGTGATGTTGAAATTATTGCTTTAGCTTGGGATATCTTAGGAAAATTAGGAATAAAAGATCTCAATCTAGAAATCAATACTTTAGGTGATAAAAATGACAGGTCAAATTTTCAAAAATCCTTTTTAAAATGGCTAGAAATAAATAAAGATATTCTAGATTTAGATTCTCAGAACAGGATTACTAAAAACCCTTTGAGGATTTTGGACTCAAAGAATATTCAAACAAAAAAAGCTCTTGAAAATGCACCAAGATTATTTAATTTTTTATCTGAAAAAAGTCATAACAGATATTCAGACTTAAAAAAACAATTGGAGATTTTAAAAATACCTTACGTGGAAAATTTTAATTTAGTTAGAGGTTTAGATTATTACACCCATACTGCTTTTGAAATCACTAGTGGCGCTTTAGGTTCCCAAGCTACAGTTTGCGGTGGAGGAAGATACGATGATTTAATAAAACAAATGGGGGGGTCAAATACCCCGGCAATTGGATTTGCTATTGGTCTAGAAAGATTAATTCTACTAGCAGGAAAAGATCTTGAAGTTCCAAGAAATACTGATATTTATATTATTAATCAAGGCTTAGTTGCTGAATCATTAGCTTTGGATTTATCTAGAAAATTAAGAAATTATGATTTGATAGTTGAGTTGGATTTAAGTGGAGCCTCATTTTCTAAACAATTTAAAAAGGCAAATAAACTAAAATCTAAAAGTATTATTGTAATTGGTGATGATGAGGCAGTTAAAGGTGAATTTATAATAAGGCTCTTTGATCAATCAGGTATTGGGAATCAAGAAGAGGTTATATCTTTTGAGAATGATATTGAATTGGAAAAATGGATAAATAACAATTTACTTGCAAAGTGATGCTCTTACAGTTTGTGATAATTTTTCTTTTTATATTTATTTTCATTTATTTAATGAATTTTCTTCGATTAAATAGAAAACAAAAAGTTTTGAAGGCTAAAAAATTAATAACTTTCAATAAAAAGAATCTTAATAACTGGATGAATTTAACTAAAAAAGAAAGATATAACTTATCTAAACAAGATTCTGTTAACTATATGGATAGAAGAAAACTTTTATTAGACGAAATTAGAACTGAATATAAGAAAATATCTAGAAAAAATTCTGAGCGGAATATTAAGAAAAAATAATTATGGAAAATTACTGGACTTCGAATAAAACCATAAATGGATTGAGACATTTTGTTTTAGTAAATGAGACTAAAGAAAATGGAAATATTAGTTTTTTAATGGTTTCTGTCCTTGATTCTGAAATTAACTTAACAACTACATACGAAGAATTAATAAATAGTGGAAATTGGCACAAGGGTTGGATCAATCTTTCAAAGCATCAATCTATAACAGAAGAATACGTTAACTTTAAATCCATCAATAAAGAGGGTATTGATGAGATATTCATTAATGAAGATTCTTTATTTAATATTTCTTAATTTGAAATAAATCTTTCAAATCTCTCTCTAATTGTAAATACTAGGTTTTTTGTTACTTAATAATTATTTAAAAGTTTTACCCCTTTCAAAAAAATAAAATTAACGTTATCAAGGATTAATAATATTTACTTAATTCAATGTTAGGGGATAGAGATATGTGGAGCTCGTCTGAGTTGACCGCGGAAAAACTAGGAATAACTGAAATTAAACTTTCTTTTTTACGTGAAAATGGAATACTTAAGCCAGGGATTCATTGGAAAAGCTCTCCACTCGGTCAGAAAAAACCTTGGAAACCTAGAGCCCTTTACAATATAAAAATGTGCAGACAAATAATTAATAAATTTTATTCTGAAGAAAATTTTAATATCGCAGCCTAAAAACTAAATATATTTTTTGATTAATTTGAAAAAAATATTTAAAATTTTTATTCAATTAGATTCTCATCCTTACACTCAATTAGAGTGTTTTGCAAAGTTGGATATAAGTTAATCATATTTATATATTGTTTTGATTTTCTGTATGATTTTGCAGCCTTTTTGTAATGAACTTCCGATTTCATTTCTAGTGAAAATTTTCTAGAAGACTTTTGAGAAGTAGTCATAATATTAGATGTCTTATTCCATATTTAATAATTGTTTGAGAATGAGGCAATAAACAGGATGGTTTAATGAAACAAAACATCGTTTAATGTCAGCAAAATGAAATTTTTAAAACTTATTTGAATTGAAAATACTGGTTTATATTATAAAACTTATATCTCTGAGGAAAGTTTTTCTACATTAAATCTACCTTCTTTGCTCTTGGATTTCCTTATGAAGATTTTTTGTTTAGTGATAGCTAGGATTACTAACCTTTACAATTTTGTTATGAATTCAACTGTTTGGTGAAATATAAAGTATTCTCAAAAAGTTTAAGCTAATCAATTCCTAAATGCAAACCTACGGTAATCCAGATACCACCTATGGATGGTGGGCTGGTAATTCAGGTGTAGCAAATCGCTCAGGAAAATTCATTGCTGCTCATGTAGCTCATGCAGGATTAATCGTTTTCTGGGCCGGTGCTTTCACCCTTTTCGAACTTTCACGATTTGACCCAAGTGTTCCAATGGGACACCAACCTCTTATCGCACTTCCTCATTTGGCGACCCTAGGAATTGGGTTTGATGCTGATGGAGTAATGATGGGAGATACAAAGCCTGTCCTCGCGATAGCAATTGTTCACTTAGTTTCCTCTATGGTCTTAGCAGCTGGAGGACTTTTACATTCTCTTCTTCTTCCCGGAAATTTAGAAGATTCTGAAGTCGCAAGAGCAAGAAAATTCAATATCGAATGGGATAATCCTGATAAATTGACATTTATTCTTGGTCACCATTTAATTATTCTTGGATTTGCAGTTATTCTTCTTGTTGAATGGGCTCGAGTTCACGGGGTTTATGACCCAGCAATTGGAGCAGTAAGGCAAGTTGAGTATGATTTAAATCTAGCCGAGATTTGGAATCACCAGACAGATTTCCTTCTTATTGATGATTTAGAGGATGTGATGGGAGGCCATGCTTTCTTAGCATTTGTTTTAATAACAGGTGGCTCCTGGCATATTGCAACCAAGCAAGTTGGTGAATATACCAAATTCAAAGGTAAGGGTCTTTTATCTGCAGAAGCGGTACTTTCATGGTCCTTGGCAGGTATAGGTTGGATGGCAATTATTGCTGCTTTCTGGAGTGCATCTAATACAACTGTTTATCCAGTTGAGTTTTTTGGCGAACCACTTGAATTAAAGTTTAGTATTTCTCCTTATTGGGTTGATACTGTTGACCTCCCTGATGGTACTTATACCTCAAGAGCTTGGTTAGCTAATGTTCACTACTACTTTGGATTTTTCTTTATTCAAGGTCACCTATGGCACGCTTTAAGAGCTTTAGGATTTGACTTTAAGAGAGTTACAAATGCTATTAGTAATATTGATAGCGCAACAGTTACACTTAAGGATTAATTCCTAAATTTCTTTATTAATATCAAAAGGCTCCTCTAACAGGAGCCTTTTTTATTTGAAAAATTTTGTTTATTAATTTAGATTTATTAGTATATGTTATTGAAGTCATTGAATATTATTTCTCTACAGGATAAAAATATTTTTTCAAATTCTATATATGTAAGTTTTTTTGGATTTTTAATTATAATTTTTTTCTTGATTTTTGGGAGGAGATTAAAACTGGCTGTTCAGCTCGAGAGATTTGGACTGCCAATAGCAGTAATATCAGGAATTTTAGGCATATCTATAGGTCCATTTGGAGCGATACACTTCTTGCCCAAAGAAACAATTAATGTTTGGAGTAATTTTCCTACTCCTCTTTTATCATTAGTCTTCGCAACTTTAATGATGGGCAGACCTATCCCAAATATAAGTGGTTTAGTTAAACCTATTTTTAATCAATTTTTACTTGCTCTTTCCCTAGGTTTCGGACAATTTTTTGTTGGTGGTTTAGTTGTTAAATATTTTTTGCCCCCAACTATGGATACTAATCCTCTAATGGGATGTTTGATCGAGGTTGGTTTTGAGGGGGGGCATGGAGCGGCATCAATCATCGGAGAGAGTTTTAATAGATTAGGTTTCCCAAATGGTCTAGATCTCGGTCTGGCTATGGCAACAATGGGTCTTTTATCATCTTCATTATTGGGCAGCATTTTTATTTTTCTTGGAAGGACTTTTGGGATTTCAGATACAGAGGAAATTTCCGAAAAAAAAGATAATCAAAAAGAAAATACAAAGATAGGCATTTTTGCGGATTTAAGAATTTTGATAATAAATCTTGGATTCTCTGGTTTGGCAATTTCTTTTGGTGTTTTATTACTTAAATTTTTAAAATATATCTCAAATCCTTTTGGTGACTTTTCTAGAGAAATTATTTTTTCGCTTCCAGTATTCCCCTTTATTCTAATAGGTTCGCTCTTTATTAGATATATTTTAGAGAAAACCAAAAATACAGAATTTATTTCAAATATTTTGCAAAGAGAGATTGGGATTTTATCTACTGATCTATTGATTTTTTCGGCTATGGCAAGCTTAGATATTTCTATTGTTTTTGAAAATTGGAAAATAATCTTAGTTTTTACTATTTTTGGGTTACTTTGGAATTTAATTTGTATTGCTTATTTTGCATACTTTATATTTGATGATTACTGGTTTGAAAAAAGTTTGATAGAGTTTGGAAACTCTACAGGTGTAGTTGCTTCAGGATTACTTCTCTTAAGGCTTGCAGATCCCAAAAATATTTCTAGAACTCTCCCAATTTTTACATCAAAACAGCTATTCGCACAATTAATTCTATCAGGGGGATTTTTCACAGTTTTGGCACCTTTGATGATTGCAAAAATTGGAATAGATTATTGGACAGAAATTTGTGCTGTAATTACATTTGTAATTCTTCTTATTGCATATATTTTTAATAAAGGAGAATTGAAAAAATCTCTTAAATAACTCTAGAATAGTCTTGTAATAATTTTTTTATTTTTTAAATGTCATTTGCTTCCTACGATATTCCGCCTCAAGAAAATAAAGGGAAGTGGTTTAGGAGTCATTTACTTGGGAGGGAAATCGAACTCGGTGAATTATATAGTCTTGGTTCAAATGATTTGGATTTGCTTATGGCTGAGACTGCTGAAATAAGAAGCGACCTTGATTTTAAAGAAAAGAATATTGGTAAATTTAGAACTGCAGGATATTTTTTGGAGTTAGCACGGATAATTGAGAAAAGGAAGTTATTAGAAAGCTAATTTGAAGGAAAATAATTCTTTCTAGAATTTGGTTCCCATAATTCGTACTTATACATTAAGGATTTAAATTTTCCATTATTTTCAAAAGAATCCAGCCAGTTTTTTATTGAGGGTTCGAAATAATCTATCCTTTTTTGACTTTCACAAGCGATTCTAAATTGTCTTATAAAAGGCCAAATAGACCAATCAGCGATTGTGGGGCTATCTCCAAAAAAGTATTTGTTTTCTGCAAGTAGTTCGTTACACCTCTTGATGAATTTAATCGCATTTGTGAAATGAAATTCTTCATTAATATCGCTATATCTTGTCGAATATTTAAATCGATCTAAGTGATATTTGAATTCGTTATCGTTTTCATTAATTATTTCAAAAATATCTTTCTTTTTATTATCAGGTAAATAAATTAATTTAATGTTCCCCCTTTTTGATTCTGAGAGTGCCCATAGGATTATTTCAAGACTTTCTTCAATAACTTCACTATCTTTTTTAATAAGTATTGGAACGGTTTTTGTCTTTGATTTATTTAGAAAATCAAGAGGTTTATTTTTTAAATCAATTTCTCTTATCTCTACTTTAATTTCACAAATTAATAGAGCCCATCGAGCACGAATTGCATATGGACATCTTCGAAATGAATATAAAATATCGTTTGTCATTTTGTAAAAACTTTTAATTTCTTTGATTCTTTTAGTATTATCTAATTAGGAATAGTATCAATTTTACAACGCAAATGTCGGGATATGTTTACCTTATTAGAGTGGGAGACCTATATAGAATTGGGAAAACGGATAATCTTGAAAAGAAAATTAAGAAATTAAAACCAGATGAATTATTAACATCAATTATGACAAAGGAACCAGAAACTCTTGAAGCAAGATTACTAAGAAAATATAAGTCTGAAAGAATTCCTGAAACAGGTTATTTAAAGCTTTCTAAAAGACAAATTAGAGAATGCAAAAAACAATTTGAATTAAAGGGAAGCTTACCTCACACTTTAGATGCTGAAGTTTCCATTACTCTATTTGCATCTTTTTTATTGTTTTCATTAAGTTCCTTTATTTTTAATTATTTAAATTTTGGATTTGTAAAAGCTACATCATATTCTTTTGGAATGGCCTCTCTTCCAATGGCTGTATTATTTATTACAGGTAGTTTTGGGGGATACTTTTCTGAAGATTTATCTCTTTTTTCATTGTTAACTAATCGAATAAAAGGTTTATTTATTGCAATTGCAATGCTCTCAATGGCTTACTTAATTTTCAAATTAGGTTAAATTTCATAATTACAATTTAAGGCTATTTCAAATGGTACTGATTGGGTAGGCAACTTCAGAATAGTTGAGCATATTTCAGCAATATCTTCAGGCTGTGTCATGCTTGATTTGTCTAGGGAAGAGATGTTTTGGGCCATTTCTGTATTAACCCAACTTGGGCAAATTGCTGAAATCCTTATATTTTTATCCCAACCTTTATTTCTCATTGTTTGGCATAATCCCATCAAAGCAAACTTTGAAGAAGAATAAGCTGCTAAATCTCCTTTAGATCTTTTCCCACTCATTGAAACTAAAACAATAATTCTTCCTCTCCCTGAGGTACATAAATGATCCCAAGAAAGCCTACATAAATTCCAAATTGCCAAAAAGTTGATATTTAGTGTATTTAAAATATCTTCTTCATCACCATCTTTGAATAAAAAAGGAACTTTAGATAATACTCCAGAACAATTTATTATTGAATCAAATCCTCCAAATTCATTTAAGGTATTTTTTATCCAATTTTCGGCAGTAATTTTTTTCAATGCATCATATTGGTTGACTAAAATTCTTCCTTCTGGCCATTTATGTGGATCAATAATACTTCCTTTTAATGCTTCTAAATCTCTTATTCCGACACTAATTCTATTTCCTTCTTTTAATTCTTTATGTGCAATATTTAGTCCAATACCTCTATTGGCTCCACTTATTAGTATGGTTCTCATTTTTAAACTATATATTTGGAAATATTATCCTAAGTAACATTTTAAATTCTCTACCATGCATAATCATAAGACCTTTCTTTACACTCCATGGAGCCTTTATAAACATTATCCACATCGCATACACAATCTCTCTTAGGGAGAGGGTATCAGTTAGAAAACCATACCATTGATTTTTAGGTAGTTGGAAAAAACTGCCAAAAAATTCTCTCAATAGTTTTTCATCAAACCTCATGAGTTTTTCTAATCCAAATTGGTAAAGTGATTTCTTTCTAATTAATTCTTTTGACCATAAAGTTTCCCAACCTTTTCTAGCAATATGGAAGGTACTAAGATTTTTGTTTTTAATTGCTTCTGAAACTGCTTTTGCGACAAGTGGAGCTCTTCTTAAAACATTTCCTATTAAATATCCGGATGCAGGATGTACCATTGAAGCAGCACCACCATATCCGAGTATTTGTTGTTTGAAATCTGGTATTGGCATATTCATTGGTAAAAACAAACCCAGCTCTTCGTGTTGCATGCTTGTGATTGATATATCTCTATAAGAGAGCCTTTTCTCTAGTCTCTCTTTTAAATTTTCCATTGTTAGAGGATTTACCAAACCAAGAGATGTCTCTTCAAGAAAATATTTCCCATTTCCCATATCCATGGCATAAAGAAAAGTGGGCGGTTCTTTTCTTTGCTCTTCATTAAGATGGTCATTTCTATAGTCCATTAATACAAACTGCCCTTTTTTCAGTGGAGGTTTACTAAAATTACCCACTATCCCATAACAAGTTTGTACTGCTAAAGGACCACACGATTTTAATTTAAGAAAAACAGGATCATATCCTGTCGCATCTACTACTAATCTTGCAGAATAAGTCTTGCCATCTTTTGTGGTTACTGTACTTTTATATTTTTCATAATTTATTTTGCTTGCAAAGCCTTGATGCCATTTAATAAAAGACTTGTTACATTCATTAAACCAAAAATTGTGGAGTTTCTTCTTATCAAATAGTCCATAATCTAGTGAATGTTCCGTGGCTTTATTCTCGTCGTCCTGTTCTTCTAAAGCGCCATGACCAAAAAAACTTACAGTATTCTTCCATCTATATTCAAGTAAATCCTGAAGCCCGAGTTGATCAACTTCCTTCCCCCAAATGCCATATGTGTTTGGCCAAGGTTCATCCGGTCCATTTGGAGAAAGCACTTCAACATCTAATTTTTCCTTCCCTAAAGCTGAGGCAATTGCCATACCTGCAGGCCCTGCACCCAAAACAAGAACATCTGGCATGTTTCCTTTTGACATTAAATATAAATCTTATGATTAAGGAAATTTACGGAACAAATTATTACTTCTTCGTTTAGGATTATATATTTCATCCAATACTTGTAATGAGAGTAGATTAATAATAATCAAATTACTCAATTACTAGTGACTAAGTTTTCAGTGTTTTAACAATAATTTATAAGATTACAAAATAAAAAAACTTTGTTTATTTTTTTTTATTATAAAAAAAATATAGCAAGTTAAATGATTAAAAATAAAAATATTTTAATTACTGGAGGCAATTCGGGCATAGGGCTTTTTGCCATCATTAATTTACTAAAGACGAAAAATAATTTATACGTTGTAATAAAATCTGAATTAAGAAAGAATGAATTTCTCAAAACAATTGAGAAATATTTTGATAAAAATTACCTCAGTAAATATTTAAATATTATTGAAAATTGTGATCTTTCTGATCTAGAGAATATTAAAAAAATTAAAGATTACTTTATTACTCAAAAGATATTTTTAGATGTCGTTGTTTTAAATGCAGGATTACAATATACGGGTTCTTTTTACCCTAAAGTATCAAAACAAGGCATAGAACTAACTTTTGCAGTTAATCATCTTGCACATTTTTACTTAGTGAACATCTTAAAAGATTTAGTTAGAGATAAAGAAGAATCCAGAATCATTATTACATCATCAGATGTGCACGATCCCAATAGCTCAGGCGGAAATATAGGAAAGAAAGCGGGACTTAATAATCTAGTTGATTTTAGAAAAAAAGTTACGGGTCAATTTTTAAATTTTAATGCTGATGAAGCTTATAAAAATAGTAAGTTATGTAATATTTTGTTTGCTAAAGAACTTGAAAAAAAATTAAAAATTTCCTTTAGTAAAATTTCTGTAATTACCTGGGCGCCTGGTCTAGTAATACCAAATGATAATTCCGGTTTTTTTAGATATAGTAAAAGTTTTAATACCTTTGGATATTTAATTTTTTCTATAGCTGCAAAAAATATTTTAGGTATTTCTGAAAGTATAGAAAATGCTGGGAAGATTCTTTCTCAGATTGTGCTTGATTCAAATTTAAATAATATTGGTTACGTTCATTTAAGTAATAAACTAATATCTTTTAAAAAACATAAATTAGTTAAAAGTAAGGTTAGTGATGAGGCAAATAATTCTGAGTTGGCTTCAAAACTCTGGATTTTAAGTGAAGAGATTTGTAGATCATTTGGCTTTGTTACTTTCAATATTTAAGGTTTGTGTTGGGAATGCAAAATCTATATTATTAATCGCAAATTCCTCAATAATTCTTAAATTTATAGATTGTTGAGCTTCCATTGCAGCGAGATAATTATTTGTTGGGATGTAATAAACAAGTTCGAAATTAAGACTAAAGTCGCCGAAATCTGTGAAATGACATCTATCAAAAGACGCATTTTTTGTCTCTTCAACTATTTTTTTAATTATTATTGGAATCAATTTTATAAGTTTTGGAGAGGTTTCATAAACAACTCCCAATTTATGCACTATCCTCCTTTTTTCCATTTGAGCGTAATTTGAAATTATTCCATTTGTTAGGGCGCTATTGCTCATTACTATTACTTCTCCATTAATACTTCTTATCCTTGAGGATCGTACTCCCACTCTCTCAACCATTCCGAGTACTCCATCAGATTTTATAAACTCACCTTTTTGAAAAGGTTTATCAAGCAAAATTGTTATATATTCAAAAAACTCCTGAACTGGATCTTTCAAAGCTAATCCTGCTCCAATACCTCCTGCACTTAGTAAAGCCCAAATAGCAGTCATTTGAACACCTATATTTTGTAAGAAAAATATTGAGCCAATAGTCCATGTTAATGCTTTTATCAATGGAGTTAGTGAAGATACCATTGAACTAATTGAGGAATCATTAATTTTCGAGGTCGATTCTGTTAAAGATCTTATTAAAACTTTGTTGAGAGCTTTTATGATGATTATTAATATAAATAATTTCAAAATATTCAATAAGACAGAGATGAAAGTTATTTCATCAGCAAAAAAATAGTCAATTGAAAAATAAAATGAGAGGAGAAAACCTATAGGTTTTATAATTCCAAAGATCACCTCAAAAATAAAATCATCCAAATTTGTTTTTGTTCTTTTGGAAATCTTTTTAAAAAATATTCTTGAAAGTTTAGAAATTATTATCGACAATAAAGTTCCAATAAAAAAAATAGATATTGCCAGAAGGAAGTTTTCAGTAACAAATTTCATATTCAAATGAACCCTAATAATTTATCTATAATAAAATTTTAATTTATCTCTAAACAACAAACCAGTCTTTATTTTTCTTTAACTCATTATTATATTTCTAATTTCTTTAAATTCTTTTCTATCCGCAGTTTTGCATAATTCAAAAATTATTGATTCAGTTGTTGTTAAGAACGCCCCACTTTGAGCCATTCTTTGTAATGCGATTTCATGATCTACCCTATTTCGACTTCCCATGGCATCTGATATGAGAATTACTTCAAATCCTTTTTGTAAAAAATCTAAGGCAGTTTGTTGAATACAAATATGCGTTTCGATCCCACAAACTATCAAATTACTAATTTTCTTATTTTTAAGTTCATTTAAAAAATCTTGTATATTACCTAAGCTAAATACCATCTTTTCAATCTTTTTAAATCGAGCTTTGGGTAATAATTCAGGGATCGTTTCTCCCAATTTGAGTGGGTTCTGCTCAGATATAAATATATTTTCTTCTAAAATTTGGTAAGCATTAACAAGCTTTTCGATGTTTTTTAGTATTGAATCCTTATTAAAAATTGGTCTTATAATTTTTTCCTGAATGTCAATAATTAGCAAGGCGTTTACTTTTGAGGAAATTTTATCAGAAGAGTTTTCATGGTCCTTCATCATTTCTATATAAAGTTATATTTAACATAATATTTTGAAGAACTTTAGTAAACATTTTAAATCAAAAAGTTGTTTTACTCTCATCTAGAGTTATTATTGAGAATAGCCATTGGTTACTTTTGTCATTATCCTCTCAATACAATGTAATTGCATCCCCTCTTGGTGATGGCTTACATAAAGATGGGAAAAGGTTAACTCCTCAGAGGCTAAAGGTTCTTAATTTATTTGAAAATATTGGCTCTGGAAAGCATCTTAGTGCTGAAGAGGTTCATGAAAAGTTAGTTAAAACAAGCTCCAAAGTTTCACTAGCAACAATTTATAGAACTTTAAGACTTTTAGTACAAATGGGTTTGCTTCATGAATTAGAACTAAGTGAGGGTGGACACAGATATGAATTGCTTAGTAACGACACACCAGATCATCATCATTTAATTTGTATTAGGTGTGGAAGAACAGAAGAATTCGAAAATGACGAAGTTTTAGAAGCAGGCAAAGTTGCGGCAAAAGTTAATGGTTTTAAACTAATTGAATCATCTTTAAATGTAAGAGCTATTTGTCCTAATTGCATTTAGTAGGTTTTAACTTAAAGTTCCTCCACAACTTGAACCTGCTCCTGCAGTGCAAGCAAAACAATGTTCTTTTACAGCTACCCTGTAGTCAAAAGTATATGATTCATCCAATAGATCAAAAAGTGTCTTTGGTCCTTTATTCTCTCTAAAATTTATCTGTTGGTTAAAGTCACAATCATATATTTCTCCTAGCCAATTTACGCTAATTGTCTTTTTACACATAAGATTTTCTAAATTTTTTTCATTAAAATTTTCTTTTAGTAATTTGTAATAAGTATTTAGTTTCCCTTCTCTTCTTAGAGATTCTTCATATCTATTTATTGGCATATTAGTTATTGTGTATAAATTATTAAAAAAGATATTGTATTTGTCGAATAGTATTTTTTTATAATCATTCTCTAATATTTCCTGAGAAGGAGGAAGTATTGGGCTTACAGGATTGTAAACAAGATTTAATTGTAATCCATTCTCTTTCTTTCCATAGCCCAAATCATTAAGAATTTTTATGGCATTAATACTTTTTTCAAAAACCCCAAAACCCCTTTGAAAATCAACATTATTTTTTTCATAACACGGTAGTGAAGCAGTAACAATCACTTTATTCTTTGCAAGAAATTGAGGAAGATCTTCATAACCTTCTTCAAAGAAAATTGTCAAATTGCACCTATCAATAATATCAACTTGTTTTGTGCTTAAACTGGTTATTAGGTTTTTAAATTCTGGGTGGAGTTCTGGCGCCCCACCTGTAATATCTAAAGTCTTGATTTTGTATTTTTCAATGATCTTTGGGATAAGAGACATCATTTCATTGGACATCTTTTCAGTCCTTAGGGGACTCGAATTGACATGACAATGCTTACAAGCCTGATTGCATTTATAACCTATGTTAATTTGCAATGTTTCTATAGGTTCTTTAAATATTGAGGGGAATTTTTCTTTCATAAATCTATTATTTATAAATTGTCATTCGAAAATTAAAAAGTCAACAATTTTTTTTAAAGTTTGATCTCTTACTAGCAAGTTCAATAAACCAACTTATGTATTCTTTTGGACCATTTTTAAAAACTAAGTCAAACTTTAAGTTGTCATAAACATCACTTATCCCTGTTAAACCAGTTTTTTTTGTAGAGGGTCTTTCAACTTCTCCAGAACTACTATCTACAAAAATTATATTATTCTTAATCCCAAATTCATTACCTAATATTTGTATTAGTTCTAGAAAAGACCTGTCACTTCCTCCTCTTAAATAACTTTCTTCATCATTATTTTTTTTTGATGTGACTGTGTCACCAACTCCTACAATTAAAGGCATATCTTCTTTTTGAATAGTTCTTTTGCACAAATCAATTTTTTCCGCAACAGAATTTGGAGAGTTTCTAAAGTTAAAATTTCTTCCAAAAGGAGCTTTACCAGTTTTATCTGCAATAAATTTATTTAAAAGAAATAAAACTCCAGAATCTTTAACTGCTCCTTTAATAAGTAATTGTATGTCTGTTGATCCGATATCATCTTGAGAAGAAAGTTTAATTGTTTCTCTACCATTTTTATTTCCTAAATTTGGTGAGATATGAAGGAAAAATGAGTTTTTGAGGCCATCGGATTCACTTTTTAAGATGATTTCATTCATCATCTTTTCAAAACTAATTTGAATAAGCTTTCTTTTATCAGAATCTTTTTGTACTAAATCAAATAGACTATTGAAATTAATCGTTGGCGAGAAGCGTGTTTCACAGATTGATTTTACCGCGTGAAAATTGATATCTTCTTGGCTAAGTTCAGGAAAAATATTCTTAACTATGAAATTAAATTTTGGTCTTATTAAACTAGGTACTTTTGATAAAAAATTTAGTTCTTTTTCTGACACTCCTTCAAAACTTATTTCACCATTGTTGTCTTGATACTCTACTCCACAGGCAGCTAAACCTCTTAAATATAGCGCTTTGTTTTTAGGCTCAGTAGTGCTCCCTAAACTCCTTTCTATTATTCTGTTAACTCCTCTTGGACCTTCATGTTCCCCGCAAGTTAACACAAAGAATTCTTCGGCAAATTCTTTTACTGCATAAATATATTTTGATTCTAACTCTCTTGTCATTGGATCTTTTACTAGAGGGATACATACTCCGTCAATGTCTTGAATAAATAAGATATTATTAGAGGAAATTAATTGTTTTTGTACTTCTAAATTACTTGCCATATATTGCATATTTATGATAATTTCTCATTTTATTAATTTCATTTTAGGAAATTATAAATTAAAAAATTCAATATTTACAATAAATAATTTGCTATGGTCAAAAATTGCTCTAATGTAGAAAAATGTTGTTAGGGGTAAGAAATTAAAAAAATTAACAAGAATTTCCAAAAATGAAGAATAATTTCATAGAAAACATAAATGATGAAAAATATTTTTATTCATTGATTGAAGATATAGAGAACAGCAAAGTTGGATTCTACAGTGTTGGTTTATATCCTGCATCATTAGCATACAACTGTGCTATGCATGGAAAATCAAATAATATTCTCTTAGCTCCTAGGAAAGATAGAGATTTGTTAGGTGCTTTCTCAAATGATGTTCTTTCTGATATGGATAATGAGATTCTTGAAAAGATTAAGAGAATGGGACATTATTCTGCAGAGGGGAAACGAAAGTCCTTTGATCTAAAAGATCTTCTCTTGGAATGTAAGATCGTTATTCTTGCTTCAAACAGTAATCACATAAAAGATGATGTTAAACATGCTTTAGAACTCAGAAAAACTTTAAAAAGAGAAAATGTCGTTCTTGGCTGTCTTGTCGGTTCTTTTTGCGTTGATAATAAAAGTAAAAATCCTTTTATTCTCTGTAATAAATATCCAAATTTAGCTTTTTTTACGGGATTTCATCGGCACGGAGCTTTACGAAATCCTAAAGATAGTTTTACTGCAAATTTCTGCCATCCTGATGCCCTAACTGCTTTAATAGGAGCTCGCATTTTGAATCAATTGTCCCCGAAAATACAAGTTTCCCCTGGAGTTCATAATATTGAATGTCAATATATAAAATCAATAAAAAATATCTCATCCATATTTGCAGGCTTTGTAAATAACTTTCATTCCGATAAGCCAGGAATGCTACCCAGCATTAATACGATTTTGTTAACTCAATGTTTAGATCAGGCCGCATCAGTATCATTACAAGTTAGAAAAGAAAATAAATTAGAAAATAAATATCTTTCATTAAAAGAACTTGGTTATGGTGAAGAAATAATTAGTGCAAAGGAAATAATTAATGATAAATCTTGTGAAAAAGGAGATTATACTTTTTCTCAATTAAATGCTGTTAAGGCTGATGTCTTAGGGAGTATGACTCTACCAACTGAAGGAAAACCAACACGGAATTTTCAAGCAGGACAAGTTTTATCAGATATGCTTTTGCAACTCAATAGATGTCCAAAAGATGTCTCAGAATTTGTAAATTGGTGTAATAAATACTCTCTCAGTCAAGGAGGTTTAGAAGGTCTAAAATCTTTAAAATTTTGGCCAGATATTTATAAAGAATTTAAAATCAAAAATAATAATTGTTCAATGATTAATCTTATTTATTTATGCTTTAATGCTAATTCAGAAGAAAAAAAAGAAATTTATAAGGTTTTAATTAGTTCAGAAGAGATCACTAATTTTTGCCAAGAATCTGTTAAACCTGAATTATCTTTAGAACTAAATGAAAAATTAAAAGGAGATTATCTTTTTAATAATATTGAAAAACTTTACAAGAAATTATTTATTAACAAAGAGGAAAATGATATTAAAAAAAAAGAAAGTAGTAATCAAATTTCTAAAAAATATCCAAGCTATATTAAAGTATTGAAAATTATCAATAATTATTTTCATAATTGATTACTTATTTAATTTACTAAAAAGCTAAGTTCTTCATTTATTTACTAATCTTGATTGCGGGGGTAGAATTATTATGGTTTTAAAAGGTTTTTTTGAAAAAGGAATTATCACATCGTTCTCATGAACTGAAATCTCTTGGCTGGAATCAAGAAGATTTAACAAGATACGAAGATTTATGGGACTACAGTCAAAGATGGGGATTAATAAATTTAGAAAGAGAAGACAGACAGTTTTTAAAGAAAGCAGAAAAGTTACTCCCAAAGATCCAAAATAAAAAGATATCAGTTAAAAAAAGTATTGAAGAAAAATCATATTATTTATGGTTAAATTTCTACCTCGATGAGATTAATATTTTTAGTAATTCTAATCTTCCAAAAAATAAACATGGTGTTTGGACACTCTTAATTGAAGAGGAAATAAAACTTCTTAAGGAATTACAACCAGTCATGGGTCTTCCAGATACTTTAAAAGCCAAAAATCTATTTGAAAATAGAAAGGAGCTCATAAATAAAGCTTTTAGCGAATTTGAAGCTAAAAACAGTGATAAGGTTTTCAATTTTGATGATGTTCTAAACAACTCTGAAAAAAATATAAGTAAGAATTGGAAATCAATTATTGAAAAAGATCCTGAAGCTAATAAAACTTTTCCAATAATAGATTCTGCAAATATTGAGAAACTCAGATCTGCGATAAAAGAGGATTTGAGTTTATATATGAAAGATAATTACCCTTCATTAAAAAAGGATTTATAAATATTTATCTATTTTTTGTTTTTTTTTGGGACTTTTTTAAGTTAAATAGATAATAGGATTATTAAAAAATTTTGAGCAACCAAAAGTTCGAGACTCTTCAGTTACATGCAGGTCAAGTGCCTGATCCAACTACAAATTCTAGAGCAGTACCCATTTATCAAACTAGTTCCTATGTCTTTGATAATGCCGAGCATGGCGCTAATCTTTTTGGATTAAAAGAATTTGGAAATATTTATACTCGACTTATGAACCCCACGACAGATGTCTTCGAAAAAAGGATGGCATCTTTAGAGGGAGGTATGGCAGCACTTGCAACATCCTCAGGTCAAGCTGCTCAATTCTTGGCAATCGTGAACTGTATGACAGCAGGGGATAATTTTGTCTCTACATCTTTTCTATATGGTGGGACCTACAATCAATTTAAAGTACAATTTCCAAGACTAGGAATAGAAGTTAAATTTGCTGATGGCGATGATATCGAAAGTTTTAGAAATAAAATTGATGATAAAACCAAGGCAATATATGTTGAATCAATGGGAAATCCTCGATTCAATATCCCAGATTTTGAGGGACTTTCTGCTTTAGCGATGGAAAATGGAATTCCTTTAATTGTGGATAATACCCTTGGTGCTGGCGGTGCTTTAATAAGACCAATTGATTTTGGAGCCGATGTTGTTGTGGAAAGTGCAACAAAATGGATCGGTGGACATGGAACAAGCATCGGAGGGGTCATTGTAGATGCTGGAACCTTTGATTGGGGAAATGGTAAATTCCCACTAATGAGCGAGCCAAGCGCTGCTTATCATGGGCTCGTTCATTGGGATGCTTTTGGTTTCGGTAGTGATATCTGCAAATCTTTGGGAGTACCAGATAATAGAAATATAGCTTTTGCCTTAAGAGCAAGACTTGAATGCCTGAGAGACTGGGGATCAGCTCAAAGTCCTTTTAATTCTTTCTTGTTACTGCAGGGTTTGGAAACTCTAAGTTTAAGAATAGAAAGACAAACTTCTAATGCTCTTGTGTTGGCAAAATGGTTGGATTCTAATCCTAATGTAAGTAGTGTTAATTACCCTGGCCTAGAATCTGATCCATATTACTCAAGTGCCAAAAAATATACTACTGGAAGGGGAATGGGTTGCATGCTTATGTTCTCTCTTAATGGGGGTTATGAAAATGCAGTAAAATTTATTGATTCCTTAAAATTAGCGAGCCATCTTGCCAATGTGGGCGATTCAAAAACATTAGTAATTCATCCTGCTTCAACAACTCATCAGCAATTATCTGAAGAAGAACAATTATCTGCAGGTGTTACTCCCACGATGGTAAGAGTTTCTGTAGGAATTGAGCATATTGATGATATAAAAGCAGATTTCGAACAAGCACTTTCACAAATCACATAGGGAAAGAGATTTATTGGCTTTAATAATACCTAGTAACTATCACAAGATTAGTGATGTTGAGAAAAATCATATATCTTGGATCGAACCAGAATTGGCAAAAAGACAGGATATACGCCCTCTTAGGATTGGTATTTTGAATATCATGCCTCTTGGCAAGCAGTATGAATTTAACTTACTACATCCACTTGGTTTATCTCCTCTTCAAATAGAGCCAGTTTGGATAAAGCTTAAAACTCACTCTTATAAAACATGGGATCTTAATCATCTAAATAATCTATATATAACTTGGGAAGAAGCAAATAATCCAGAATCGTTAGATGGAATCATTATTACTGGAGCACCTATTGAGCACTTAGCCTTTGAGGATGTTAAGTATTGGGATGAATTTGTTAAAATTGTAAATGAAGCTAGAACTTCTTGTGCGAGTACTCTTGGATTATGTTGGGCTGGATTTGCGCTGGCTTATCTGGCAGGGGTCGATAAGAAAGTTTTTGATAGGAAACTATTTGGGGTATTCCCTTTAAAAAGTCTTGTTCCTGGCCATCCTTTGATGGGTACGCAAGATGATGAATTTATTTGTCCTCAAAGTAGATTTGCAGGATTACCAGATTTGGAGATGGAGCGGGCTCAAAAAGAAGGGAAATTGAATTTGCTGGCTTATGGAGAAAACGTCGGATATACAATATTTGAATCTAATGATCAAAAACAACTTATGCATTTAGGTCATCCTGAATATACGGTGCATAGAATTATTAGTGAAATTGAAAGAGACAAAGAAAAGGGAGATGTTCCTCCTCCTAAAAATTTTGATCTAAATAGTTCAAAAACTGCTTGGAGATCTCATAGGAATTTGCTTTTTCAGCAATGGCTTTGGTTTTGTTATCAGCAAGTTAGTCTTAATTAACTTTTTTAATGAGCACTTTCAATACCGCCTAGTCTCTCAAATAAGTTAAGACTTTCTTTATTTAACCCTACAATTTCAACTTTAGAACCCCCATTCTGGAATTTTCTAATAATTTGCTCAACAGCAACAACACCACTTTGATCCCAAATATGAGCTAAAGACATATCAATTACAATATTTTCTGGATGTTCATGAATATCAAATCCTTGTAAAAAATAAATTTTACTTACAAAAAATAATTGTCCTTTTACTTTGTAGGTAGTCAAATTATTTTCTTTAGCTCTTGAGACAGATATAACTTTTGCCACTTTTCTGCTGAAAAGAATTGCAGCTAATGCAACTCCTGCAATAACTCCAAGTGCAAGATTATGAGGTTTTGTAAGCATAGTAACTGCAAAAGTCATAAGCATGACTGCCGTATCGCTTTTAGGTATCTTTCTAATATTTTTTAATCCATTTAAATCTGCCGTACTTATTGCGATTGTTATCATGATTGCAACTAAAGCAGCCATTGGTATTGCTCCAATCCAAGATTTCAAGAGGATGATCATAATTAGAAGAGATATACCTGAGGAGAGGGTTGATAATCTAGATTTGCCACCATTCTCAGTATTCATTACAGATTGCCCAACTAGGGCACACCCTGCCATTCCACCAAATAAGGATGCCACAATATTTGCGATTCCCTGTCCTCTTGCTTCTTTATTTTTATTAGAACTTGTATCAGTTACATCGTCTAAAATGTCTTGAGTTAAAAATGTTTCCATTAAGCCCACGAGAGATATTGCAAGTGAGGTCGGTAAAATTATCCCTAATGTTTCAAGACTAAAAGGTACTTTCCCATTCTCTATTGATCCAAAAGGAAGAGAAATACTTGGTAATCCATCAGGTAATTTACCCAAATCGCTAACTGTTGGGATATCTAGATTAAAGAATATGCTTATAAGAGTAATTACTACTATTGCGATAAGTTGAGATGGAACTACTTTTGTGATTTTCGGAAGCCCATAGATAATTACTAATCCTAGGGTTACAAGGATCCAAACTACTGGAATCTGGGAGTTAACTGGATATTGACTTAAAGTTTTTTCAACTACTTCTTTTGATTCTTTAATACCAATTCCTAGTTGAGGGAGTTGTGCTTGAAATATTAAAAGTGCCAGTGCATTTACAAATCCACTTAATACCCCTGTTGGTACGAATCGCATTTGGTATGCAAGTCTTAAATATCCCCAAAGAATTTGTAAAATTCCAGATAATATTCCAGCTGCAATAAGATATGGGACTCCTAATCCAGGGGCTTGTGATTCTCCATAGGCAACAAGTCCAGTCATCAAAAGAGCTGTTGAACCTGTGGCAGAAGTGATCATACCCCTTCTCCCTCCAACAATCGCAATTGTCATAGATAAGCAAAATGCACCAAAAAGGCCAACTTTAGGATCTACACCAGCTATACCTGAAAAAGCAATTGCTTCTGGGATCATTGCAAAAGCAACAACTAAGCCAGAGAGAATATTTGACTTTGGATCATCTAACCAATTTTTAGATAAATATCTTGAGAAATTTGACATTTTCAGTTTTTTTATAATTAAGAAGTTACCTCATAAAGGAGGCAAAATACCTTGTGGGTCAAAAATATTCTTTAAAGTTTTTAATTCATTCATTCTACTTCCAAAGGCTAATGTAATTTCTTCCTCATGAGAATCCAAATGATTGTGCAGTTGGGCTAAGTGAATATTTGGATAAAACCGTTTTAGCTTGCTCCACGATTTATAAATCCATTCCAAAGCAACTTTTTTTTCTTGAAGATCATTTTTTTTCCATGATGCATATATCCATGGTTTCCAAGTACTTTTTCTATGAACAAAAAAGCTTGAGCCATGATTTAACTTTTTAGTTTCGCAACCTAATTGTTGAGAAGCAACATAACAGGAATTATTCGGTTTATTGTCCATTATTTCATCCAAACATTTTAGGAAAATTGGGATATTATTTTTTAAATCTTCTCCAAGAAGACTAATTACCTCAGAATGGTTATTTGCATTTAGCTCATATAAATTCAATTCCTTTGGGAAGAAATTTATTTTGTTAAAATACTCATAAAATTGTTTTTCTAGAGTAGGAAATTTGTCCAGAGGCATTAAGTATTCTTTTGTTCTTTTATCCTCTAAATTATTTTTCAGTTCAGCAAAAATATATATGTAAATTTTTTGGGCATAAATCCATTGAAGACTTATATTTTCTGGAAATTCCTCTGATAGTTTTATTATTTCTGAAAGTTCATTTAGATTTACAAATCCTTCAATAACTTTAATTGGATTAGATTGGAAAGTCTTAAGTTCTATTTCGGTAATAATTGAGAAGAAGGGTGCTGCGCCTTTAATTGCTTCCCAAATCAATTGTTCTTCTGGATTTATTTGATTATTTTTTAAAGAGATAAAGGTGCCATTACCCAAGAAACCTTTTATTGATTCAATATTATCAATGGCTAATCCGTAGGCTCTACTTAGCGGGCTTACTCCACCAGTAAGTATATAACCTGCTCCAGGAAGTTTAGAAAGTCCGATTGGAAAACTTCGATTATGTTTTTGTAAATGATTTACTAAATCCCCCATTATTACTCCCCCTCCAATTGTTACTAAATTAGTTTTTCTATCTAGGTGAATTTTGCTGTGATTTTTTCTTAGATCAAGAGTTGTAAAACCATTTTTTGCACAGCTAGAGGTTGTACCCCCACTACATACGCAAAGATGCTCGAATTTTTCCCTAGAGTAGTTAACCCCATTAAATAAGGAATTATCCACGTCATAAATTAATTTCTTTAATATTGCATCCTTTGAGTTAATATTAGGAACTTCAAGCAAGTTATTATTTTTCACTACATGATATTGTTCTTTACTATTATGGTATAAGTAATAATTTGAATTTGGATAATTTAGATTCGAAGTTAAATAATCAAGTCGCGATACTTATCTGTGGACATGGGAGTAGAAACAAATTAGCCATTACTGAATTTCAAGAGTTAACTAAGTTCATCCAAAAAAGATATCCAAACTTTTTAGTTGAATATGGTTTCTTAGAATTCGCTAAACCTTCAATTGTAGATGCTCTAGACAAATTAAAAGATCTTTCTATAAAAAAAGTAATTGCAATACCTGCAATGCTTTTCGCTGCAGGCCATGTAAAAAATGATATACCTAGCTTGCTTATGAATTATTCAAGTAAAACAGGAATTGAAATAATTTATGGAAGAGAATTAGGTATTAATAATTTAATGATTAGTGCGGCTTGTGAAAGAGTAAAAGATGTATTTAAACAAAATAATACTCTCAAGCCTGAAGAATCATTATTAGTTGTTGTTGGTAGAGGCTCTTCTGACCCAGATGCGAACTCCAATGTTTCAAAAATTACGAGAATGATCGTTGAGGGTATTGGTTTAGGGTGGGGAGAAACAGTTTTTTCTGGAGTAACCTTCCCTCTTGTGGAACCTGGCTTGAAAAATGTTGTGAGACTTGGTTATAGAAATATAATTATTTTCCCTTATTTCCTTTTCTCAGGTGTCCTTGTCACAAGAATAAAAAGGCAAAGTGATTTAGTAGCGATTAATAATCCAAATATTTCATTTATACATGCAAAATATCTTTCGTCACATTCTTATGTAGTCGACACTTTTGTAGAAAGGGTTGAAGAGATTCTTAATAACGAAGGTAATAATTTCATGAATTGCTCAAATTGTAAATATAGATCAAATTTGTTTGGCTTTGAAAAAGAAGTTGGAATGGCACAAGAAAGTCATCATGACCATGTGGAGGGCTTGGGTATTAGCTGTGATTTATGTGATCCTGAATGTAATGGTGCATGTGAAATGCAAAATCAAATCCCAACTCATAACCAAGAAAAATTGTACTCAGGAGGTGATTACTTAGAACATGAACATGTAGAGGCTCATCAACATGAACATAATCACCATCACCATATTATTTATCCAAATTCAAAACACCCTTTAGGACCTGTCACGCTTCGCTTGCCGAATAAAGACTAAATCTTAAGAAAACCCGTTGAAAATCAATTAATCATCTGTCTCTTTCTCGACTTAGTCTTAATAGACTCAGTATATATAAGTATTCTTAATATAAAATCTTGAAAGTATTTTGAGCTAGATTTTCCACAATTTACGGATTGTTTTCCACGTCCAAATCCACATAGGATTAGAAATGCCAGTATTTTTCAAAAAAAACAGGACTTCAACATTATTGTTGACTTTTCTTTAAGATCTATTCAATTTTCTTATTTGAAAAAGAAGTTTTTTAAAAACCTACTTATAACATGAGTCTCATTTGATAATTTGAAAAGTTTTCTAGCAGATAATTTTTTGATTTTTTTAGAAAAAAATATCATTATGGTTATGCAGAAAAATATAAATTTATGGATCAAATCAGCCAAACAAATTTAACTGATAAGAAATTTGTCGAATGCTCTTCAAAGAAAGTCTCTTTAGAAACAGAGCTTTCAGAGACTCTTTATAATACTATGAAAGATTTCGTATTAAGTAACCCAACATGGGATCAATATAAGCTTATAAATTCAGCATTAGCTACTTTTCTCGTTCAAAACGGCTGTACAGATAATTCTGTCTCAGAAATTTATTTAAATCAATTATTCACACCTTCTAAGTCTTTTTAATATTTAAACAGGCTCTCCTACTTAAGGCCATCATTGTAAGTGTGGGGCTTTGCCAAGATGATGTGGGCCAGCATGCTCCATCTAGTACAAGTACATTCTTGCATCTCCATAATCTATTAAATTTATCAACTACGCTATTTTCTTCATTTAACCCCATTGGTGCTCCACCTACTTCATGAATGTAATATCCAGGAGGAGGAGGACTATTTGAAAATGCGATCAAATTTTTTGTAAATAAACTCTCTAATGGAATATTGATTAGTTCATTAATATTTTTTATTTCTCCATTTGCAGCTGTAATTGAATTTCGTATTGTGTTTTCCATATGTTTAGCCATGTTTAACTCATTTTCGCTCCATTCGAATTCAATGAAGGGAATTGGGATACCCCATTCATCTGTTTTTCTTGAAAGAGAAACTGAGTTCTTCTCTCTAGGAAGGACTTCGCCGTGGGCGATAAGAAAGCCGATGGATGTAGTTGTGTCTTTTTGCAAAAATTTAGGTATCCCTAATCGATCAATTGCTCCCCAGATTCCATAACCTCTATGGAAATTTATGTCGTCAATTTTTGGTAAATTTGAACCGAATGGAATAAAGAAGCTGCCTGCTCCAGAAAGATCGGGAGGATTATCTAATGGTTTTCCTGAGTTTTTTGTTTTTGGGACTGAAAAAAATCTACAGATAGATATATGGTCCATAAGGTATTTACCTAATTTCCCAGAATTATCTTTAAAACCTGAGGAATTTGATTTATATTCTGAGTTTAATAGTATTCTGAGTGTTGAAATTGTTGATGCACAAAGAAGGATTAAATCACAATTCAATTCTTTTTTGCATCCATTTTCTAAGTTTACGATCGTTAGTTTTGATGCAAGCTCTGTTATCTTATTAATCTCAAAAGATTCCACTAGGTGATTTGAAATTATTTGAACATTCCCAGTATCTAAAGCTTTTTTCAAAGTGCTACCTATACTAGAAGATTTGGGCCATTTTTTATCTTTTACTGATGAATTACGGTCAAATCCTCTTGATTGTATAAATGGGTAGTTTAATTTTGATTTAACTTTGCTGCCGAAAATATTTTCGTTTTCTGTAAGAGGTATTTCACCAATATATTTACCGTTTGGGACTTCTTTAATGTCATCTTTTCGTCCATAGATGCCACAGAAATTTTCAATGAAATCATAGTGAGGGGAAAGTTCATCGTATGAAATAGGCCAGTTTGGTCCGAATCCGTCGTTTTTAGCCGGATGAAAATCTCCTGAGGAAAGTCTTAATGTTATGCCTCCCCACGTTAATGATCTCCCCCCATATTGTTTACCTTGGGTCCAAAGAAATGGCTTTTTTTTTGGGAAGTCATAAGGATGCTTCAATTCATTTGAATATAAGTCAGGATTATTTTTCCAATAACCAGGATGTTGGAATTGATTGGCATGTTTTTTTGTTAAAACTCCTGATAATCTTTTTAATGTACTTTTAGGCTCATAATTACTAGCTTCATGCCTTTTAACTTGAGGCCCTGCTTCTATAACTAAAACTTTTACCCCCTGTTCTGCCAATGTAAGTGCTGCTATTCCTCCTGTAGCTCCAGAACCAACAACAATTGCATCATAAGGACTTATATCCAAAACCTTGATCGTGTTTTGCTATTTCAATAAATATAGCATTCAATAAATATAGCATTCAGTAAATAATTAATTTTTAGATTTCAGCTTAAGAAGTTAGAATTTATTGAAATACTCTTCAAACAAATGAGATTTATAATTTTAACTTTTTTAATAATTTTTTTAACCTTCCCTTCTAGAAGCTTCGCTGCGTTGGATTATGGTAAACAATCTTTGGTAGGAGCTGATTTTTCTGGATCTGATTTAAAAGGAGCAACTTTCTATTTGACTGATTTACAAGACGCAAATTTATCAGGTTGTGAGCTCCAAAATGCGACTCTTTATGGAGCAAAATTGAAAGATACTAATTTAAGTAACTCCAACTTAAGAGAAGTAACTTTAGACTCAGCTGTTCTAGATGGAACAGATTTATCAAATACTAACTTGGAGGATTCTTTTGCTTATAGTACCCAGTTTGAAAATGTAAAAATACAAGGAGCAGACTTCACAAATGTTTTTTTGCCGAAAGATATTATTAGGAAATTTTGTGAAAGTGCCACTGGAACTAATCCAATCACAAATAGAGACACAAGAGAAACTTTAGAGTGCGATTACATTTGAATTTATGCACATACAAGTTCTTTTTTAATCTTTCTTTGTTTATAAAGTGATCTCCCAACAGGCCAACCTAAAGTAGATAAATGTCTCATTAAAGAACTGGAATATTTGAAATAAAAATTTTCTGAGTATTTGATACCAAGTTCTTTAAGAGTGATTATTAATAAAAATAGATCTTTCTTATTGCCTTTTCTCATCTCCAATAATATCAATGTTTCACTTGATAATTTTTTTTCTAAAACCTTTTTATTTTCAGCAAAACCAACTTTAAGTGAATCAAATTTATCAGAATAAAGAGTATAAATTATTCCATCTTTGAATTTATCTATAGAGGTATCTACATAGGTATCTACATTAAACCTTGATGATATTAATGTTTTGTATCCTTTTATGATTTTTCTGTTATTCATAATTATTTAATTTCATTGTGAGCTATTTCATATTTCTCTAATAGATTGTTTACTTCTGCTAGTGCAATCCTCTTTTGACAGGCTGAGTCATATCTATTTACTGCTACAGAAGGTATTGAACCTTTGCTTTTCATTTCCCTTATACCAGTTTCTAAACATTGAAAAGCAACACTTGAAAGATCTCTTCCTTCTGCTGCTGCCCAAACTTTTAAAAGATAAGTAAGATTTGATGGTACTGAGATTTGTACTTTGTTTGAATTTGAAGTATTTAATGCAATATCATCGAGACTAATTTCTTTAGATGAAATAGTTTCTTTAACCTTTTTCTTCAAAAATTTTACTTGGCTTATAGCGTCCTCTTTATTCTTTATTTTTTGTTCTATTTCAAATAACTCTTCTTCAGAATTAATTAAAGCTTCTAATGCCCATTTAGCATCATCTTTCGTAACGGCGGTTCTATCAAGCCATTCATCCCTTATTTTTGACCAATTACTAGCCATAAGCTTTATGCGATAATTTTATAATATATAAATCTAAATAGAATGTCTACATATTCTATTTAGATGTAATATAGATTATAAAAATTTGAATTTTATTTTTAGAAACCCTCATCTTGGAAATAATCTTTTATTGCCATTGAAACTTCAGAATCTATCCAATTTGATTTAAATGGTATTTTTTTAAGTTAATTGAAAACGATATATTTGAGAATTCAATCTTTTTTTTAACTTTATTTATTTGTTTATTTAATTAAAACTCCCGAACTTTTAATCTCTTTCAATAAGTTCAATTTTATATCCATCTGGATCCTCAACAAAGGCTAAGACAGTAGAACTGTTTTTCATTGTTTTAGGTTTGGTTGTTATTTTACAACCATTATTTTCTAATCCTTGGCAAATTAGATAGATATCTTTTACTCCAATAGCTATATGACCATATTTATCCCCAAGCTCATAGTCTTCTGACTTTTTGTCCCAGTTATAAGTTAATTCAATTACAGCATTTTCTTTTTCTGAGCCATAACCAACAAATGCCAAGGTGAATTTTCCATGTGGGTAATCCTTTTTTCTTAATAGATTCATTCCTAATCTATTGACGTAGAAATCAATGGATTTATCTAAATTTCCAACTCTCAGCATTGTATGTAGGATACGCATTTTAAATTTTGAACCTTATTTAATTATCTAATATTTAATAACCACATGCCAAAATTGATATTTTTCGAGAATAGATCATTAATTAAGTTAAGAAAAATTAGGTTAAAATATTATTACTAGATTTCAACAACATATTGAATCAGATATTCCAGAGACTCTCATCAGTATTTTTGTATACTTTGCCATTAAAGGCATCAATACCTTTTGGATATTATTTGTTTTATAAATATTCTTTTTTAAAAATACTATTATTTCTAACTTTTCCAATAGCAATAATTGAAAAATCTTTGCCTTTTGGTAGTTTTTTCTTATTTATAATTTTGTTTGCTGGATTAGCAAGAAATCCAAAAGTCCCCTATTTCGTTAGATATAACGCATGCCAAGCATTACTTATTGATATTGCTTTGATTATAATTTCATATCTCTTGAGAATATTTCCCATAGTTGAATTAGGTTCAATTATTTTTGTATTTACACTATGTATTTTTATCTATTCGATTTCAAAATGTATTTATGGAGTGGAACCTGAAATTCCCTTAATTAGTAAATCTGTAAGAATGCAAATTTAAAAAGATTTATAGATTTACTGATTTTCATCAACACTCATTCAGAATAGATTCCCATCTTTGTTGACTTGCCTTTATTACTTGCATAGGTGGATTAGCACCCTCTATTTCAAAGGCCTTAATTAATGATTTATTAGCTAATAGGCCTAATCTTGCGGCCTCTCTTTGCCTGGAGCACACTTTTTTTCTTGATCCCTCTTTTAAAGTATCTTCGATTTCTTTAAGAATCTTGCTAGCTTCATAAGATTTAGAATAAAAATCATTCATATATACATCAAGTGCCGTATCAGCAAAAATTTTAATTGGAGAGATTATTGTGACTAAGCACACCATAAAACTTGTTAATACAAATATTTTCATAAGAATCTTAATTAAATTTTTTATATGATCTCTTTAACACTAAATAAAAGGTAAGAACGCTAATTGTTCCCGATGGGCCTATTAAAAGATGCCAAAATTGATCACCGCTAATTGATAGCCTGGTTCCAAAGAAAGTCGTAAAAAAAATACCAAATATTGGGTAAAGGATAAAAAGCCAATCTTTAAAAACTCTTTGCCAATTTTTTATTAGAAATATACTAATTATTACTTGAAAAAGAAGTGCAATAGATTTATCAAATAAAAAATATGAGATTATTGAACTTAAAGAAATGCAAAAGTTAGTTGTTCGAATAAATTTATTTTTTACAACTGATATTGATAAAAATGTTAGGCCTAAAGACAGGAAAGAATAAAATAACCAATTAAAAAAAGAGGAATGATCTACATAAATCCAAGATGTTTGAGTATGATCTATCATCTCAGAAATTGACGCTAATCCTAAAAAAATAAAACCTGAAGGTATAAATTTGTTTTTGCTTATATGTTGAAATTTATTGATCGATCTAATACCTAATATTATTGGGATTATTGCCGCTTGAAAATGGGCTAATAATAAAATTGAAAAAAACAAAATAAAATCTCAAACTAAAATTATCTAAAATTAAAATACAAATCCAAGTAAAACCTTATTTTAGTAGAGAAATATACCATTGCCCAATTACTATAATCAATATTGTAAGAACAAAAGGGAAAGCAGGATATCTTGTCTGAAAATTAGCAGGTGGCCAGGGAGACCAAGATATTAATCTTCCTTGAGGTTCATTTGAAATAACTTTTTTTTTCGATTTTTTGGATATTAAATTATCTGTGGAGAAACCTTTACTCATAGTCCAAATAAAATTATCCTAACAAAGACTTACCAAAAGGGGCGTTTATATTATTAGATTCAATTTTAGTTGCTTTTATTTAGAACGGAGGAAGTGGGATTCGAACCCACGGTGCCCTTGCAGACACGCTGGTTTTCAAGACTAGAGACCATAAAAAAATAACTGTTTCGGAAACAAATCGGAAACAGTAGTCAAGTAAGCTATTAAAATTATTGATATAACTACAACCTTAGAAACTTTTCAAGATTAGAGCCTTAAACCACTCGACCAGCCCTCCAGGGTTAAATATTTAGTTTTTACTTTTAAATTATGGCAGTATTGAGTTGCAGAAAGGCTTTCTTCTTGAGTAGATATTTAAAAATAAAAATATCGTTTTTAATTTATTTTTACTTGAAGAGTTTAAACAGTGATTTTTATTGAAAAATGGTCTCTTTGTGGTCTCCCCTGTCTCGATAGGGTTATCTTGAATCAATAACTCCTGATGAAATACCTTTTTAAGAATTGACAGTCGATCTACAATAAGGGGCAATAAGTTCCCTTTTTTAAAGTGTTTTGAAAGAGAATATTAACTTAATTTAACAAAATTGTTTTTAAAAATTTATTTTAATATTATAAAAATTGAGCTATATAAATTCAAAAATGTCAGATGAACAAGCAAAAGTTTTTGCTGAAAAAGCATTTAAAGATCCTTCTATTTTAGAAAAATTATCTGTTGATAATGCAGATATTGTTGCAATAGCAAAAGAGCATGGTCATGAGTTCGATGAAGAGCATATTAAAGCTGCTGAATCTCACTTTGACTCACTTACTGATGCAATGTCCGATGAGGAACTTGAAGATGTAGCAGGTGGTACTGGTTTCACAGTAGGAGGTAACGTGTCGATAGGAGGTAACATTACGATAGGGGGAAGTGGGGGTGTATTCCGACCAGCAAACCCATTTGGAGGCTTCGGATAATTTCCTGAAAAGGTACCGAAATTTAATGCCTTTTACTGTTACGTTTATAACTATAAGCTACCTTGCGGAAGGAAATTTTAGTATTAATGAAGTGTTGTTAGATTAGAAATTATCATAACCTATTTCAATATTAGAGATATTGAGAAAAATTTTTATGCAATTAACTTTAATGATATGAAGGGAAATCAAATAAGACTTTCTTCATTTAGTAAGTCTAGTAAGTCAATACAGAAGTAAGAATTTATAGAAAATGTGAGTCTAAATATTTATATAAAGGTTTAAAAATTTAAAATAAATAAAAAATTTGAAGTTTAAAACCATAAGATAATAATATATTCATAGTGAACTATTTCATTTATTATCTATACCTTAAAAAGTTAATATAAACATAGATAAATTCTAATTTTCAAAGCATTTGATATGGATGCTTGTTTTTACTTATTTTGGCTTGTAAAGATGCTCTTTTAATAAGGAATTTAAGCAATTTGGAGAAAGATGAACTCCATCACACATATATAACTCATTATTAAAACCTTCTTTTGTAGTTGTTAAAGAATAAACATCTACAAAATAAGCACCTTTTGATAGAACATCTTTTTTTAAAACTTTATTATAAGTATTAACCACCGCTGCAACTTGATGATCTTCTTTTTCTCTTGAGCCTATCTCAATATTTGGTGCAGGTATCCCAAAATAAAATCTTTTAGAATATTTTTTTGAAAGCAATTTTTCCATATATTTAACATAATTCTTAACTGTGTTTTCGCAGATTACTTTTATATCCTTTTTATTTTTTATGGAATATTGAAGGATCCCTTCGTTTTTTAAACAATCTATTTGACCAAAAGAAATTAATATCTCATCACTATAATTATGGTTTTCGATTTGATTAGTAATGGAATCCTTCCATTGATTATTTTCACTGCTAGCAAAATGCCAAGCCTTTGCACCAATTATTAAAACTGGTTGGATTATCATGGATTTTGAGGATATATCTATAGATTGATGCGCAAAAGAAAGACAATGACTTTCTCCAATATGTGGAATTTTTTGAAAATCATTTTTTTTATTTTTTTTACAAAGTAATGGGTAAAGAGTTTTTAAAAATTCTAAATAAGTAGAAACATGTTTTTTATTCATTTCATTTTTAATTAAGGGAATTCCTTTTTTTTTGATAAATGTTTTTATTATTTGTATCTGAATAAAAAATTTTGGGAAGTTTCCAATTATTAAATTAGAAATCAAAAGTCTAAACATTGCGAGGAATTTATATTCATCACTAATTAATTTTGAATTAATCGTTGATTTCGATAAGTGAATAAGTTCATCTAATTTACCAAGGTCAGTCAATATGAAACCTAAAGTAGAATGAGCTTCTCCATAATCTGGATTTAATTGAATTGCTTTACGGGTATAAAATTCTGCTTCTTTTAGTTTTCCTTTAGTTCTCAATAAATTTCCTAAATTAGAATATGGCTCTGCAAGTTCAGAATTAATTCGAATTGCTTTGCGAGTATACAGTTCTGCTTGTTTTAGTTTTCCTTGGGCTCTGAATAAATTTCCTAAATTAGAATATGGTTCAGCAATATTAGGATTAAGTTTTATTGCTCTTTGAGTATAAAATTTTGCTTCTTTTAAATTATTAAAATCAGCCAAAATAAGTCCAAGATTCGAATTAGCCTCTGCAAGTTTAGGATCTAATTTAATTGCCTTGCGAGCATAAAACTCTCCTTCTTTGAGATTATCAAGTTCTCTTAAAATAAGTGCAAGATTAGAAAATGCATTAGCAAAGAAAGGATCTAACTTAATTGCTTTACGAGTATAAAATTCTGCTTCTTTCAGATTGCCAAGATTTTTAAGTATTGCGCCATAATTTATAAAAATAATTTTGTTGTTAATATTTTTACTAATGCAAAATTTATAATATTTAATTGCTTTAGGGATATTCCCCTTTAAATGAAAATGAAGAGATAGGTATATTAATTTTTTTTTGTCTTTCTCAGAAATATGATTTGATTTAATTTCCTCTTCTACAATGGAATTAGATTGCAATAAATTTGCTGATTGATCAAAGTCTAAAGTATTCTTTTTTACTTTATTGTTTTTTTTAATATCTTCCATTATTGAATTTCATAATTAATCTCAAAATAATTAAACTAAAAAAAAATATAGACTAAATATAAATATTTTTCATATAAATTTTTTTAGTAAAAATTTATAATTTAGTTTAATTAAAGTCTTCAGTAATTATTGATACAAAAAGTATTCTTATTTTTTTAAATCAAGATATACTTCCAATTTTATTATTTCAAAAATTGTAAATTTGAAAAGAAAATGCTTATTCTTATGAAGTAATAGATTTTAAATCTACAAATCATCAATTTTTAAACCAATGTCTACTAAAGCAAAAGCAGCTATTGACGCAGCATGTGCCGATATGGAATTTCTCAAAGAAATGGTCATGATCGCCGAAAAAAATGAAAGCGATAAAGAACATAGATATGAAATTGCAGAAGCATTTGCAAAAAAGGGTTATCCTGATCTTGATGGTGATGATCTATGGGAAACAGCTTTAGCAGATCCAAGATTTAATCACAAATTAAATGAATCAAGTAAAGAATATTCCGCAGCTCAAATTGAAGAAATGAGCGATGAAGATCTAGAAAAAGTTGCTGGAGGAGAACTGGTTGTCATTACTTGTGTTGGAATCGCCTGTGCAACTGGAGTTGGAACTGCTACGATTGTTCAAGAGTCAAGAGCAGGCAGACGCTGGTAAATATAAATTCAAATTTGATTATTCTAAAGTTAGCTATCAATAGAATTTATAAATTTTATAGACTTAAGAAAATGGTTTAAATTACTAATTTACATAAATCATAAAGTTTTCTTAAGAAACAAAATATTCAAATTTAGGATAATTTAATATTTTGGCCAGTTTAAAATATTGCTGCTAGAACTTAAAAGTATCTTCGAGATACAAATAAACCCCACAAATCTTAAAGTTAAACTATGACTAAAAAGGCTAAAGAGGCACTTGATTTTGCATGTGCTGATAAAGAATTCCTAAAAGAAATGGTTATGATTGCCGATAAAAATGAAAGCGATCAGGAACATCGTCATGAAATTGCAGCAGCATTTGCAAAAAAAGGTATTGATGTTGATGCTGAGGATTTATATGAAACTGCAATGTCAGATCCAAGATTTAACCACAAATTAAATCCATCATCAGAACATCTAACTTCTGCTGAAGTAGCAGAATTAAGCGATGAAGAACTAGAAAAAGTTGCTGGAGGAGAATTGGTTGTCATTACTTGTGTAGGAATCGGATGTGCAACAGGAGTTGGAGTCGCATCCATTGTTCAAAATTCCCGAGCTGGAAGGCGTTGGTAAGCTAATTCTCAATTAAATCTAATTAAGAAAAATTAAATCTTAAATTCCTAATTCTTTTTTTAAAATTTAAAAACAAATTATTAGGAATTTTGCTAAATAAAGGATTTATGGTCAAACAAGTTATTAAAAATCAAAGCATAACCTTTTAAAAATGCCTGAAAACAACCCCCAAGCCGAACAAAAGAATAATAGTTTACCTAAAGATCCTGACGATTTTGATCAATCTATTGATATTATTCAAAGACCAGGAAAGTTATGGCTTGCCTCTCTCACAGGAGTAGGTGTGATTACTTTTTTTTGGTCGATTTTTGGATCTATAAAAATAGAAGAAACTGGACCATCTGTTTTTGTTCCAGAGGGCTCTGTAGCTTTTGCGAGATCAAATGCTTCAATTGGAACAGTTAAAGAATTAAAAGTAGAAATTGGTGATTATGTAAAAAAGAATCAGCTTCTTGCAGTTTTAAATGTACCATCAAATTTAAAGTCATTAAAAATCGCAGAAAATAATTTAGATTTTCAAAAACAAATTGAAAAAGAAAAATATTTATCAGAAATGGTTAGTTTAGATGCTGAGATTAATTCAACTAATGAACTTTTGAATGTTTACGAAAAAAGATTATCCTCAGCAAAAAAATTAGCAGATGAAAAATTAATACCTGAAGATCGTTATAATAGCGTCTTAGAAAAAACTTCATCTTTTAAAAATAAATTAAGTGCTCTTCAATCTAGAAAGAGTCAATTGCTACTTAGAAAAAAAGAGGCAATCGAATCAAAAAAAATTACTTTTGAAAGGGAGAAAAAAAATTATAAACTCGCTTCTCGAGTAACTTCCCCATATAAAGGAAAAGTAATATCTATAAGTACCGCTTTGGGAGAAACAATACAGAAAGGCTCTCCCTTGGTGCAAGTAGCAAGATCAAATAATACTGAATCAACTAATAAATTAAATTTACGTCATATTGCTTTCTTCCCTGTCGAAGTTGGAAAAAAAATTAGATTGGGTATGCCAGTTTTAGTTACACCTTCCACTGTATCAAGAGAGGAATATGGAGGAATTAAAGGATATGTTGCTGATATTTCTCCTTTTCCTATTAGTAAAGAAAGAATCAAGTCTATTGTTGGAGATGCTTCAACGGTAGATAAAATGAAAGGAGATCAACCAGTTCTAGAAATTAGCTTAAAATTATTAACTGATAATAAAACCCCAACAGGTTATGATTGGACTTCTGGTAATGGACCTCTCTCTAACATAAGCCCAGGACTAAGCAGCACCACATATATTAATACAGAAATAAAACGACCAATTTCTTTTGCATTACCTTGGATCAAAAACACAATTTTAGGTAAACCTGTAAAAAAATAGTTTTATGTTAATTTTCAAAGTTATTTCTTACAATTAAAATCATGATTAGGAATAAGGTTCCCCAAGTTTATCAATTAGAGGCTGTTGAATGTGGAGCAGCAAGCCTAAACATGATTTTAGGTTATTTCAAAAGGTGGGAAACTCTCCCCGCACTTAGATTAGCTTTAGGAGTATCAAGGGATGGTGCAAAAGCTTCCAGGATAGTTGCTGCAGCAAGACAATATGGCTTGAAACCACTTCCAAAAAGGATTCAAAACGCTGAAGAATTTTTTCAAGCAAGTTTCCCAGCAGTTGCATTCTGGAGCAATAACCATTTTATTGTTGTGGAAGGATATGATAAAAAAAATATTTTTGTTAAAGACCCTGCTCAGGGTCCTAAAAAGTATAAATACCAAGATTTTTTTCAAACTTTTTCTGGAGTTTTAATTTCCTTCGAAAAAACAGCAAATTTCAAAGAGGGTGGTGTTAAACCTAAACCTTTATTGAAAATTCTTGAAAGACTAAAAGGTAATGAAAATGTTATTTACTCTGCAGCATTACTAGGATTGTTAGGAGTAATTCCTGGAGTTATCATATCTATTACTTCTGGGGAATTTATAGATCAGGTATTTGTTCAGCAGCGTTCCAATTGGATTAATCCGATGCTTTGGATTATTGGAAGCGCAGCTGTGTTTAATTATCTCATAACTCTTATAAGACAAAACTTTGTAAGAAATTTACAAAAGAAATTAGAAATCATTAATAGTTATGATTTTCTTAAAAGATTAATAAGTCTACCTTTATCGTTCTTTAGACAGAGGAGGGTTGGAGATACAATCTCAAGAATAGATGAATCAGATTCAATAGCAGTAACCCTTACTCAAGAGCTTGGCCAAGCTTTAAGTGATTTATTTTCAGTCTTGATTTTTGGGTTAGTAATGTTTTCATTAAATCCTTTACTCTTTTTTACATTTTTAGTCATTATTGCAATAAATTTTTTGTTTGTTTCAAAAGTATCCGATTCATTAGCCGATACAGAAAGCGCGGTTATGAGAGCTACCGGATTTGCTGCATCAGCGGGATATAGCGGACTCCTTACAATGAATTCAATTAAAGCAAGTAATTCTGAAAATGGTTGGTACACAAAATGGGCAGGATATTTTGCAAAATATATAAATGAGTCGCAAAAACTATCAGTTCTCAATAATAAACTTGCTCTTACAACTGGTTTAGTAGAGACTGCCCAAGAAATTTTAATTATTATTGGCGGTATTGTAAGCATTATCAATGGATGGATGTCTCTTGGGGAGTGGGTCTCTTTTACTTTTCTCAGAGATTATTTCTTGGGACCTGTAAATGGTTTAGTCTCCTTTGCAACATCTATTCCAGGTTTGTATTCACAAATTAGAAGATTAGACGATGTATTGCTTTATCCAATATCAGATTCAGAAAAATTAAGTATTTCAACATCTAACGACTCAAGAACTGAAAAATTATCTGGATTAATTGAAGTTAAAAATTTAACTTTTGGTTTTTCAGCTTATGATCCGCCACTAATAAAAGATGTTAATTTTTCAATTAAATCTGGAGAACATATATGCGTAGTCGGGAAACAGGGGACTGGAACTTCTACTCTTTTGGGTCTTCTAATGGGCAGTTATATTCCTTGGGAGGGTTCTATAAGTTTTGATAAAATCGAATCACAAAATATTCCAAAAAGTTTATTTGAAAGTTCTGTTAAATTAGCACTTCAAAATTCCATTATTTTTAATGACACAATCAAAAATAATATTACTGGAGTATTCAATACTTCTATAAATAATTCATTTATATATGAAATGTGTAGGATTGCAAAATCTGATGATTTTATTTTTGAAAATAATGAAGGTTTGGAGAGAGTAATGAGTCAAGATGGTGGAAATATTTCTGGTGGTGAAAAGCAATTATTAGATATTACCAGAGTATTAGTGAGTGAACCAACCATAATACTATTAGATCAAGCCCTTAATTCTATGGATTTAGTACTTCAAGATATGGTAATGAAAAATATATTATCTCTTGAAAAAACAATTATTAACGCAACTAGGAATAAGAATATTTTAAATACTTCAGATAAAGTTCTGTACATTAAGGACGATGGTTTAGTTATCAGCTCAACTCATGAAGAGCTTATTAAATCTGATAGCGAATACCTTGAGTTGATTTCGAATTAACTTGCGAAATTAAATTTTTTTTATTTATTATGTATTCTTCAAATCTATCAACAAATCAAAAAATAAAGCTTAATCCTCAAGATCAAGAAGTAAAGGTTTTGAGAGTTAGTTCTTCCAATACAGAATTACTTTTAAGAATTCCTGACAACGAAAATGGGAGAAACTTTATTGTTTCAAGTTTAAGCGGTCAATTTGATCTTATAATAAGCTCTTTTCAAGAAAAATTACATTATGGTCTATATATAAAGTCACTATCAGAAAATACTAGTTATGAATTGTTAGAAACTGAAGAAGTAAGTGATGACCAATTAATAGAATTATCTTTAACTTACAGCAAAATATTTAGAAATTTATTAAACAAAATAATTATTGGAGATTCCTATCATGTCATTGAAACGAGTTTAGATCTTAAAATTGATAAGAATGAATTTTTTAAATTAACATTAAATAAAAATAAATATTTATTAAATACCTCCACCATATTTGCTACTGATGAATTTGTAAAAATAGCTGAGGAAAATAATCTAATTAAAAAAAAGGAAACTATAGATTTAGATATTTCTCATTTGAAAGAAATGAATAATTTCTTAGAGGAAATATCATCTGATTATATTGCACTGCAAAAAAGGGAAGAATCAAAAGAGGTTCAAGATGTTATCAAAGCAGATAATCAAAACTATATCCAGGCAATTGAAAATTTAGATGCATTATTTCATAAACACAAAAAGACTTCAGTAACCTTAGGCAATGATCCTCTCGAATTAATTAAAGAAATGTGTTTATTATCTAAAATAAATACTGATTTCTTTGACAAAATAGATTTCTCAAAAAATATTTCATTAGAGGAATTAATTTCTGAAGTAGGGGATATAGGTGGTTATCGATTTAGGCGAATATCTTTAAAAAAGGATTGGAGGAATCAAAGTCATGGAAATTTACTCTGCATTAACAATTCTGGTGAAGCATTAATAGCTTACGAGAATTCTCCTGCAAAATATGAACTATCTAGTGGATCAGAAGATAGAGATTTCGATAACATTAGTATTGGGTATGTTTTCTATAAGTCTCTTCCAGATGTAGTTAAGCCCTCTAGTCTTTTTAAATATGCTATTGAAGGCAAGACAACTGATATTGTTTTTGTCTTTGTAGCAGCAATAACAGGCACAATATTAGGTTTTATACCCCCAATAGTAATTGGTGAATTATTGAATAAAGCTGTTCCTGCTACTGATTTGTCTTTAGCTATAGAATTTGCGGGCCTTCTTTTTGTAGTTTCTTTTGGAGTAATTTTATTTGATCTTACAAAATCAATTTGTCAAGTGCGTCTTGAATCAATTATTAATTCTAATTTGCAATCTGCAGTTTGGGACAGAGTTCTAAGAATAAAACCACAGTTTTTTGCAAAATATAATTCAGGGATTTTGTTAGATAAAATCAACGGTATTTCAAGTATTAGAGAATTACTTACTGGAGCTACAACACAGGCAATATTAGATGGTTTATTTGGAATACTACATTTATCCTTAATGTATTTTTATAGTCCTGAATTAACTGCTATTTCATTATGGATAGTTCTTTTTATAGTGGTAGTAACAATAGTTCATAGAGTTCTAATTACTAAGTCAGTAAGGGGATTAATAAAAACTGAAGGAGAATTGCAGGGTTTCGCCGCAGAAATAGTAACTGGAATAAACAAAGTAAAAGTCTCTGGATTTCAGTCTGCTTTATTCAGGAAATTTACAGGTTTATATGCTAAGAGAACATCCTTTAGTCATAGAGTAGAAACAATTAAGGATAGTCAATCAGCAATTCAGGTTTTGTTTCAACCAATATCTACTCTAATACTTTATTGGGTCCTAGTCGGAGCAATTTTCAATCCAGATGCAAAATCAAGCATAACGTTAGGGGCTTATTTTGCCTTTAGTGCATCCTTTGGGATATTACTATCAGCAGTTACAGAATTATCTGCAGTAATAACAGAAACCTTAGGTGATGTAGATGCTTTATTAAATCATACAAAAGATGTTTTGGAAGCCCCTCTAGAAAATAATTCGGGTGAATATGCACAATTTGAAAACCCAACTATTAGTTTCAAAAATGTTAGCTTTTCATATGAAAATTCTAAAAATATTATTAGTAATTTATCTTTTGATATTAAAGCAGGGGAAACCCTGGCTTTGCTAGGCCCTACCGGTAGTGGTAAATCAACAATTGCTAATTTAATTTTATGTTTTGAATTGCCAACTTCTGGGACGATCTTAATTTCAGGATTTGATATTTCTAAAGTAAATGTAAAATCACTTAGATCGTCTATGTCTGCTGTACTTCAAGGAACAGTGCCAATAGCTGGTAACATTTATGATTTTATTACTGGAGGTATTCATATTGAAACCGATTATTTAAATAATATTCTTGATGTTGTAAGCCTTAAAAACTTAACAGAAAAATTGCCTATGGGTCTTCACACAATTATCTCAGAAAATGGAAGTAATTTTTCTCTCGCTGAAAATGCAAAATTCATTCTTGCAAGAGGTTTAATTACAAAACCAAAATTAATAATTCTAGATGAAGTGCTCACCAAATTATCTCAAGAAGAGGTTGATAAAATCCTGTCATATTTGAAAGCTAACAAAATAACAGCAATTATATTAGGCCAAGAATTTAATATTGCAAAATTAACAGATAAATTACTTGTTATTGAAAAAGGTAATTCTTATTTCGGAAACTATAACACTGTAGTAAAAAAATCTAAATTTTTTAAAACTTTGGAACAGTTGTCTAAATGACATTTTATCCAAAATCATTTAGTCATTTTATAAGAGATTTTTTATTAATTGATGAAAAAATTTTTAGGGAAGAGTATAGAGACAAAAAATTTAAATATAATTTAAGTACTAATTTTTTAAATAAGTTTAAAAAATTAACTAAAAAAAATATTCAGGATCTTCTTTTCTCAAATATTGTTGAAGATAGAGACCTTAGAATAGTAAAGGATGGAGATAGATTAAATACATCTGAATTACCCAAAAAACAAAGAATAAGAACCTACAGTTTATTAGAAAAGTTTCATAATAATTACAGTATAATTTTGTATAATGCTCATAAATATTGTGAGGATCTTGCAATTTTTGCACATTATCTTTCCTGCCATATTTTTGGAGAAGTTTATATAAATTTATATCTCAGTCCGCCAGGATCAACTGCTTTATCTCCTCACTTCGATACTCATGAAGTTTTCGCAATACAACTTTATGGAAACAAAAGATGGTTTTTATATGATCAATACAATAAACCACTTATTAACTCTTTCCAACCAAACTTAAAAAATATAGAGTGGAAAGAATTAATTGAAATGTTTGAGGGGTCAACACTCTTTATTCCAAGAGGTTTAGTTCACTCAGCAGTTACATTAGAAAATCTTTCAATACATATGACAATATCAATTTATCCACCTCAGAAGATAGATCTATGTAAATCTTCATTACTTATAAATTCTAATCTTAATGAAGAATTAAGAGATTTATATGATTTCGACAATCAGCCTAATTTTGAGATTAAACTCCCAAGACCTGGAGAAGAAGAATTTAAAAAAATTTTATTTTACTTACCTACTCCAGTATCTCAGGGATTATCAAATAATGAAAATTTAGTATCCCCAACATCATCGTTATCAATTTTTGAGAAGGCAATTACCAAGAATAGTCAGGAATTCATTGATATAAAATTAACATTGACTCATGAATCAATTTATTTTCTAGAATTTGATGATTACTATATGGTATTTGACTACAAGTCTAAAGTGTCTTTACCAAAGTCTCTACGAAATTCTGACTCTAAATCATATGATGAATTGATAAAATTCTTAAAAAAACAAGATTCTTCTAATTCATTAAATCTTTCTATCAAATCAAAGAAAATTCTCCTGAAGTTTATAAGAAAAATGATACTTGCTAGAATTCTTGAAGAGTCAAATTAAATGATTAAATTAAAAATTTCAGATTATGGAGGAATCCATTTTAGGGAATTTGATATAAAAAATTTAAAATTATATCGTCCAAATTCAGAAGAGGAATTTGTTTCATTTTTGAATAAACTTATTACTAAAAAAATCAGTTTTAGTTTTTCAGGGGGGTCTCACACTTTTAATGGATCAAGTATTCCAGAACCAAATAAATATCATATAGATTTAACTAATTATAGATGGTACAAATGTCATTCAGATAACATCTTGGAAGTTGCATCGGGATGTACAGTTTGGGACATAAGAGATTTTGTTCAAAGTCTGAAATTAAAACTGAGAGTTTGGAATGGTGGATTTGCGGGTCCCACCATAGGAGGATACTTATTATCGGGAGGTTTTGGGAGAAGTGGTTTATCAGAGAAAGATGGTGGACTTTGGGAAATAGTTGAATTTATAAAAGTAATAGTTCCAGCAAATGGAGTAATAAAAACTATAAGAAAATCTGATGCTATTTTTAAGTGGATATTTGGAAGTAAAGGAACATTAGTAATTATTTCGAGTGTTGGTTTAAGATTAGAAAAATTAACTAATAATGAATTACAAAAAGGGGAAAAAGGAATTTTACCTTTTCTTCAACCTATTCTTTATGAACGTCACAAATATCCAGATCTATTTAAATATTCACCATTTACATCAGCTGAATCTCAATTTTTAGAATATGGAACCAAACTTTTTTGGTTTTCTCATTTGATTTATCCAGAATCATATGAAAATTCAATAAAAGTTTTATCTGATTTTCATTATCATAATTCTTCAATTATTAAACCTACTGGAGGGTGGGTCGATGGACCAAGGGAACAAGATAAAAATTTTGGATATAAATATTACATTAAACAAAAGAGTTTTATACCACCCCTTCTAATGAATAAAAACCAAGACTTTTTAGTAACTGGTATAATGTCATATTTATCTATTTCCTCTACTACAAATATTGAGGAAATTGAAAAGGTCTCAAAAAATTTTATAAACCTAACTATGAATAATGGCTTACGTTTATATCATCAAGCAGAAGATTTTTTTAATCTTATAGATTACAAAACTTATTATGATAAAAAAACATGGTCTGAATATATAAATCATAAAAAAACATTAGATCCTTTTAATTTTCTTCCCTCGCTCTAAAATGACAGATTTGAAAAAATATTTTTGGAATAAAAATGTTAAGGTTGTTCCCTATCACAATAAATATTATTTAACCAACTCTAATCCTTCTAGAAATTCATTTATGCCAACAATGGATTTTGAATGTACTGAATTTCTATATTTATTAAGCTTATTTATGATAAAAAAAGAAAAACCTATTTCTTACGATGAATTAAATAAATGGTATCAAAACTGCAAAAAAGAAAAATTACCTTTACCAATCTTAATTGAATATTTAAAACGTAAGAGTTTAATGATTTTGGATCAAGATTCTGGAAATAATGCAGAGTTATTCTCAGCTTGGGATAGGAATTACTTAGTAGATGATAGGATTTTTTCTACTCCATTAAAAGAACCTACTCCTGGAATTCTTAATATATTTGGTGTCCCTATATGCTCTACTCCAGATTCCTTTGGATCACAGTTTTCTCCCGGTTTAATAAGATCTTTATTGGTGGAGCCATATTATTCAAAAAATTATAATAATTGTAAAAGTGATTTTGAAGAATATAATAATCTTCAGATACCATTGGTAAGTGATTTTGGTGATATAAATGTTGAAGGTTCGCCATCTTTAATTTGTAATAATTTAGAAAAGAATTTAAAGGAGATAATTAAGTTTAAAAATACTAAAATTATTTTTCTGGGAGGCGACCATTCTATCCTTTCAATATGTGCTAAAGCTTGTTTCAATGATCAAGAATTTAACTTAATACATTTTGATGCTCATTCTGATGCATCTTTTGTCAATGGAGATATTTTTAATCATGCTAATCCTATTAATTACGTTTTAGAGAAATGTCCAAAATCTAGAATTTTTTCGTTTGGTTTAAGAACAGGAGCAGATTTTAGAGAAGTTGAATCAAATGCTCCAAAACCAGAACTGACTCATAAAGATAGATTAACCCAATTTTCAATTGATGAGACAATACAATTTATTAATTCAGGATCTTTTGATGATTTATCAATTGATAAAAGCCTGCCTTGTTATCTTTCCATAGATCTTGATGTTCTTGATCCAAATAAATTCCCCTGGGTATCAACACCTCTGAGGGATGGATTATCTGTCAATGATTTTTTAAAGCTTTTAGACAAAACATGCGAATCTTTAAATCCTCGTTTTCTAGATATCGTAGAATTAAATCTCATTAAATCAAATGATATAAATAAGCTAGAAATAGCTGATTTATTTTTAATGATTATAATTAGATTTGCGAAGCATTTTTAAGTTTTAAAAATTTTCTCTAATAATATTTTTATTTATGTTTTGATATGAAAACCTTGATTTAAGATTAGAAATTTAAAAAGACTAAATAATTAAAAGTAGTTAAAATTAGATAAAATCTTAATTTTAAATGAATAAAAAAAGTATAATTTATTCATTGTTAATTTATCTATCTTCTTTTGGTATTGCTCAATCTAGTACACTTATTAATCACGAGAAAATAATTTACTTAGAACAAGCAAAAATAAAAACAAAAGCGGAATTAGATTCTTGCGATGGGATAACACTTGTTACCTTGGACATGTTGGAAAATATAGCATTGGATCAAAATATCCCTTATAAGAATTCCCTTTTAGGTATTGATTCAGCGAGATTTAAATACTGGGAAAGCAAATTGGCTTTGATGCCACAATTTTCTTTAAGTAGTACCTACTCAAATTCTCCAATAACCTGGTCAGATAGCGAAACTATTTACAATGGTTCTGCCTCAGGTATTTCTTCTCAAGATTATTATCAAACTACATATGAATATTTCTCTTTAACTCCACAAATATCATGGAATATTTTGAATCCCACTTATTTTTCTTCTATAAAATACTACAAAAATAATCTTAATAAAACTAAAAATATTTCTGATGATGCAAAAGACAAACTTCTCTTTCAAATAAGATCTCTTGCAGTAAAAACAAATCAAGACTACCAGAATTATCTTGCTAATAGTGAATCATATGAATCAGCAAAATTAACTTTGAAGAATTCCAAATCTTTATTTGAAAGCGGTTTTATCTCATTAATTGATCTCCAAAGACAAAAAAACCAAGTTTTTAGATTTCAAAATCAATTGAAATCATCTCAAAATTCTTTAAATAAGTCATTGATAGATTTGAATAATTTATTTTCATCTAAAAAGAAAAATTGTTATTTCATTTCTAAAGATGCTGTTTCATCATTAATAAGTAGAAGAAAAGATGTTGATTTTGCAAAAGAAATTATTAAACAAAAATCAATTCAAAAAAATGGAGAACTAAAATCTGTAAAAAATCAAATAAAAATGATTAATGCAAATATTGATCAAGCGAGATTTAGCTACCTTCCACAGACTCAAATATACGTTTCATCAAATCTAACAGAATCTTACTATGACAGAACAATTTCTTCCGGTAATACATATGAATATGATTCTTATGATTCTAATTATACGGTTGGAATTACTTCAACAATTACATTTGATGCTGGTCAAAATCTAATGTCAATTAAGTCTTTAAAAAAAGATAAGAAAATAGCAGAACAAAATTATTCAAATTTATTATCTACTCTTGAATCAAATATTTTAAAGTATCGATCTGAAATTAACCTTCTTGAACAGCAAAATATGATTTTAAAAGAACAACTTGAATCTACAAAAAAATCAGAAAAAGATATATATAAAACATATAATCTAGATTACGCTACAACCACAGATGTTATAGATGCTCAAAGAACCACATCCTCTGCAAAATTAGATGTAATATCAAATAAGTCGAATTATGCTATAGCTATTGCTAATTTGCTTAAATTAATTTCTGAATAAAAAAATTTGGATTTAATTCTTTCCAACGAGAAAAAATTCTTTGAATTAGCGGAATCTTTAGTTGAAGAAAATATTAAATTACAAAAATTAATAAATTTAGCAAACCATGATTTCTCTTCTCAAAGTGGTTTTGAAATTTCTAATAGTAATATTGACTTTCTTATTTGTATTGATAAATATATTTTGAAACCAGGGGATAAGATTAATGAATTCATTAATTCTTTTTCAGAATTTGTTCCTTATGAAGTTTTAGAAATTATCAAAAAAAATTATCTTTCATTTGAGCATATATGGTTTGAATTTGATCAAAAAAACAACTATTCTTTTGGTGGGTTTTTTGTGAATTTTAAAAAAACAAGAATATTAACAACTAACTATATGAATTTGAGAGAGTTTTTGAATATTACAAATATTGGTAATGTTGAAAACTATTTATTGCAGATTAAAAATTTTCTAAATTTAATAGATACTTATAACTTTGATTTAAATGAAATTGGTTACATGCCTGGTAGGTCCGGGAATCCAATTAGGCTTTGTCTTTTTAGTAATAATAATGATTTTTCAATTATTCAAAAAATAATTAAGAAGACTTTCGATGAAGAATTAACTCTTAATCAAGAGTTGTTAAGTTTAAGGATTGAACATTTCAGTATTGATATTGATCTTTTTCCGAATAAATTTATATTGAATGGAATTGAAGTTTTCCCATTAGAAACAAAACTAAAAAAAATTAATAATTTTTGTAGGAAAAAAAATATTAATTTAAAAAATCTTGATTCTATATTATCTCCAAAGGCTATCCAAATATCATCTTTTATTAGTGACCAAAATCAAATATATTCCATTCTTAAAAGATCAGTAAGTCACTTTAAGGTTACTTACAAAAATAAGTTAAATAATTTAAAAATTTATATTTCAATGGATAAAAATCTGATAAAAAAATCAACTCTTACTCAAACTAAAAAAATTAATAAAAGTGTTAATCAACAAAAATTAAAAGTTAAAGATTGGAATATTTTTTTTAAACCATCAAATTTTGATGGTTTTAATTATTCAATTAAACTTCATCAAAAAAGACTTATAAAAATAAATTCGCAAGAAAATATAACATCTGTAGTGAAAAATAAGCTATGGATAATTGATAATTTTTTAGAGCAGGAAATTTTAGATAATGCATATTATTCTGTTTTACGTTCAAAATCTTGGTCTTTTTCTAATAGAGGTACAGAAAAACAAATATATCCTTCTTGGTGGATTACTAATAAATTTCCTGATGAAGTTAAAAATATTTCTAAGTTATTAATAAATAAATTTTTAAATGTATCTAGAGATATTCCTACTACAAGGTTGATAGTAAATGGCCATACCTCTGGGTTCTCTGATCAAACTCATAATGATTATTCTTTTCAAAATCAAGGTTTAACTTTTCTTCTTTTTTTAAATCCAAATTGGGAAATAGAACATGATGGTGACTTCAAATTTTATCCTTATGAGGATAAATATTGTTATTCATTCTCACCAATTCAAGGGAGGCTTATAATTTTTGATGGCTCATTTCCACATAGAGCATCATCAGTGTCAAGAGACTTTATGTCACTTAGGCTTTCTATTGCTCTTCAATATTCTTCAATATATAACATTGATAAAATAATAACTTAAGAAATTAAAATTATTTTTTGTGTTCTTTTAAAAATAAATTTAAATAGTGTGTAAATTTTGTAGAAATATTTTCTAACTATAGATATTGTTGAGATGTAGTAAGGTTTATTTATGGCTATAGATGAGAGCTTAATAAGAATAATCACTTTAAGTCCACTTATACTATTAATAATTATTGGTTGTTATGGCCTATTGACTGCAAAAAATATTTTTAATTCTTTATTTTCTTTAGATGTAATTGATACTGCGACGATAAGCACATTTGTTCTAATTGCTTCATTTCCTGGTACTCAGACTCCAATTGTAGGTTATGAAAGGTATTCCGAATATGCTGATCCTTATCCTCAGGCAATTATTTTAACAGCAATAGTTATTGGTTTTGCAACACAAGCATTGCTCTCGGGGATCGCATTAAGACTAAGCCGCAAATATCCATTATTGAGATTTAAAGATTTAGAAAATGATAAGTAATCCAGTAATCTTAACTTCTCTCATTTTTCTTCCAGTAATATTGGGTTTTATGGGGTGCTTGTATCCTAAATTACTCTACAAGATTAGTTTTGGCACAATTTTTTTATACGCATTAACCAGTTTATATGGATATATTGGAAATTTTGAATATTCTTTTAAACTTATCAATTCTGAAGGAATTCCACTATCTTTTGATAGCTATAGTTTGCCATTGATTTTTGGAACAGCAGTAGTTTTACTTACTACTTTTCTTATTAAAAAGACATTATTTAGCCATTATTTTTACCAGATTTGTTTGGTTTTATTTAGTGCATTGTCTATTAGTTTTTTATCAAAAGATCTAATTTCTCTATATATAGCACTTGAATTAACAGGTTTTTGTGCGTTCCTTTTAATTGCAGATAGAAACGATTCTAAATCTCTATTTAATGCATTCCAATACTTAATTGGTGGAGGACTGGCTATGCTTATTTATCTTTTTGGAGTTATTCAGGCCTTTACATATACTGGAACATTTCTATTAGATGAATTAGTAAATGCCCCACCCACAGCTTTATGTCTAATATCAGCAGGCCTTTTAACAAAAGCAGGTATATTTCTTTGTGGTGTCTGGGTTCCTAATGTCTATAGTTATTCCAATTCCCAATCTGCTTCTATATTATCTGGCTGTGTAACTTGCGCGGCTATTGCACCATTAACAAGAATGAGTACTGTACTAGCCCCAATTAGTAATTCTCTAATAATCATAGGCATTTTAAGTTCAGTTTTTGGAGCAATTTTTGCTCTATTAGAAGAAGATAATGGTAGAACTTTAGGGTGGAGTTCTGTTTCTCAATTAGGAATAGCTATTCTCTCGCCAACTTATGGTTGTTTGTACGCAATGCAGCATGGAATATGTAAGTCTATATTATTTATTACATTAAGAAAGAATAAGGAAAATACAAATATATATAAATTAGATCCTGATGTAGATCAGGATCAATTAGAAATTAATTCTGCAGATATTGAAGAAATTATATCGATTGTTGCATTTATAATTGCTGGTCTCTCAATTTCTGGTTTTCCTTTCCTCTCTGGTTACATAACAAAAGCATTAGTAAAAAGTGATTTACCAAAAGAAGCACTTCTAATTTTTAATAGCAGTGCACTATTAACATCTGTTGTTTATATGAAATTAATTATAAATAGAGTAAATAATTTGAAGATTAAATTTATTTTTAATAAATTAAGTAAATCTTTTCAAGAAATATTCTTTGAAATTTTTAATGCAAAAAATACTACTTTAACTTTAGCTTCCCTATCAATTTTTTTCTTTTCATTTTTCCAAGTAAAATATTTTTCAATCGAAAAAGTTCAGAATTCCATTATCACGATTATATTGGGGTTAATTTTTTATATTTCATTTATGGGATTTAAATCAAATAATGAAGTCACTACCTACAGAAAAACAATAGATATTATTGGAGCACCTTTTGTTATTGCAGCATTATTATTAGCGAACTTAACTTACTTAAAAATATTATGAACGCTACAATTTTTATAAGATATTTGTCTCAAATCTTTTTTAGATTAATAATATGGTGTTTATTAACTTCAAATTTTAAACTTAATAATATAATCATTGGAATATTTTTTTCAACTATTTTACCTAAGGTACGTTTACCCTCAATAAAAATAAGGTTTATTTTTATTGAGTTAATAAAAACTATTGCTGCTTTCCCTAGTGCAGTAAAAGAATCGATATTGTTAATTTTAATGAAAAAGAGAACTGAAACTTTTGTTTATAAAAAATCATCTGTAGCCGAAGATGGAAGCCAATTTGTAAATTTCCTAGATTTATTTAGGATAACTTTGACTCCTCTTACTTTGGTTACTAAGAGAGAAGATAATAACAATTGGCGTGTTCATGTTATTGAAGAGGGAAAACGATGATCTCTATGACCTATATGTTTCTATTTTCTAATATTTTAAATTTTAGTAAAAATCAAAATATTGATTTGATAATAATTTATCTAATGATGTTTTCATCATTAATTCCAATTTTTGCAGTAGCAAAACAAAAAAAGATTATTCATAGACTTGCATCTGCCTCTAGCTTTTCTTTGAAATTATCATTAATAATAATTTTTTATTCATTTGCAATAAACGACTGGATGATTGGTTCTATTGGAGCATTTACGCTAATTGTTGGAGATGCAGGATTAATAGTCCTTTCTTTACTTTATAAAGAGGATCTCTCATAAAATGATGTTCATTTCTTACTTACTTTTATTTATAGGATTATTTTTTTGGATTTGGGGTACTCTACCAATTCTAAATAAGAGAAATACCATCTTATATAAATTACATACTTTAACTGTATCTGATACTGTTGGTTCAGCACTGATTTTAATTGCCTTGATAATTCGGAATTCTACTCACTGGCCAGTTTTGTTTATTTGTTTAATCACATTGACACTTTGGAATACAATCTTTGGATATTTGCTCGGAAATCTAACTGAAAAATAATGGATAAAATAACTTTATCAAGCTTAATACCTTTTGAATTAATCTTGCCATTTCTAGGTATCTTACTTATTAGATCCAAATCTCCAACTCAAGCTCTTATATATAGATCTTTTTTAGGTTCAATAGCTGCTTTAATTTATTCATTGGTAGGAGCTCCAGATGTTGCATTAACTGAAGTTCTAGTTGGTACTTTACTCTCAACTTTAATTTATATTGTTTCAATAAGGGGATGTTATTCTTTAGTCATCCTCATAAAAAAAGAGGAAAGTATTAATGATCTTGTTTTTAAAGAATTAAAAGAAGCTTTTGCCGAGCTCAATTTTCATGTAGTTTTCGAAAAAGTCGATGAAATAGCATTAGATAGCAAAGGGAAAATCCTTTGGGATGAAGCTATTTTATTTAGTGGTTCTCCTCATGCAGCAATTATAGATAATAAATTAATCGTTGAGTCAAGTATTCTTCGAGATGAATTGTCTAATTCTAAATCCTTGCAAAATACAAATCTTGTTTTTTCTGAAAAATGAACATTAAATTAAAAAAACAAACTCTTGGTGAGAAATTAAAATCATTTTTATATCTTGCATCGATTTCGATTGTTATGATAACTTTTTTATTTACTAAAAGTGGATCATATATACGTGATACTGAATTTCTTGTCTCAAATTTAGCCTATATTACTGATATACCAAATACAGTAACCTCTGTAATTTTAGGGACCAGACTTTTTGACACTATTGGCGAGGTTACAGTATTCACATTGGCAGGATTAGGGGTAAAAATATTACTAAATGATGAAAAAAGTGAAAAAGAATTTACTGGAATAAAGGATAAAACTATTATTCAATTGTTAGATTTATCTGCATTACTTTGCGCATTTTTAGCAATTGAGCTTGCGATTAGAGGTCATTTAACTCCTGGTGGAGGATTCGCATCTGGAGTTTCAGGTGCTACTGCAATTACTTTATTAATGATAACTGGCAGGATACAAAATTTAGAGGAATTTTATTTTAAATATAAAGCTATTTCAATAGAAAAATTTGCAGTTGTTGCCTTCATAATTGTTTCAATATTAAGCTTTAACAGTATTCTTAATCCATCTTTTTTAAGTTTGAAATTACCCCAGAATCTTTTAATTCCTGCTCTCAATATAATATGTGCTTTGAAAGTAACTTTCGGGACTTGGTCAATAATTAGATTATTTGTTCTAAAAAGAGGTTTACTAAGTAAATGATTAAAACCAAGTCTAATAATTGGTATTTTGGAGATTATTTAGGAAGTTATCAAGGTTCTAGTTACAACAATCTTATCTATTTCGTAAGTGTTTTATTTTTTTTAACTGTTGCTATGGAAACAGAAAATTCTATTTCCGAGGAATTTGAAATAACTATTGATTTTGTGTATGAATTAGTGCAGGCATTTTTTTTGTCAGATTACTTTGGCAAATTAGCCAATAGTTGGTCTAAAAAAGATTATGTAATTAAAGAACTTTTTTTATCATTTCTTAATTTAAGAAGTTTATTTGATATTTTTACTTTAATAATTTTAATATCAGATAAAATACCAAATCAAAGTCCTATTATCCTTGGGGCTTATTTTTTAAAAATTTCATTAAATATTTATCAAACTGAATTAAGATCAATTTTTAATAGACTTAAATTTATTATTTTTGATAAACCATCTTATACTTTTTACCCAATAATTCTATTGTCAGTTTTAACTTATGTTTTTGCTTCATTTATGTATTTGGTTGAGAGGAATTCAGATCAGTCACACTTTGGATCAATTATAAGAGCGTTATGGTTTTCAGTAGTTAGTATCACTACAGTTGGTTATGGAGACATAACACCTTCAACTGCACTAGGAAAAGTCATAGCAACATTATTCGCATTTATAGGAATTGTTACCATAGCGCTATTGACCACAAATATAATTGAGGCTAATTCCAATTATGATAAGAGCATTGATAAATCTTAATTGCATTATGTTGTTGAATTAATACAATAAAATAAGTTAGTTTCATTTATCTATTGTGGTTGGTATCTTTTGTATAAAAGTAAAAGATGATTTCCCCATCAAGATGAAAAATATAATTAAAACTATATCAATTGCTGCTCTTGCACTTCTCGTTTTTTTCCCTTATACAAAAGCTAACGCAGTAGAAATTGATTACATCAATAAAATTAAAGAGAGGGGTTCTTTAATCGTTGGAATGCCTCCAAAAAATAATCCTCCCTATTATTTTAAAGATTCACCTCCTTCAGTAGAGGACTCAGATGCAATGAAGGGAAATGATGTAGATCTCATGAGGAAATTTGCTGAAAATCTTGGCGTAGATGTGATTTTTGATCAATCTTCAGCGAGTTTTAATGATACTGTAAGAAGGGCGGGTAAGGGCGATTTTGATGTCGCAATCGGTAAATTGAGTGTCAACTATCCAAGAATGTCAAATGCTCATCCTCATGTTTATATGAACTTTAGACAAGCATTACTAATCAATAGATCATTTTTATCAAATTTTGCTAATGAAACTCCTGATAACCTTGGGAAAGTATTACTTGATTCAAATATTAAAGTAGGATTTATTTCTAATTCTTCTTATGAAACCTCTGCTTATGAACTCATGAAAAATGCAGTAAAGAAAGGATATTCATCATGGGAAGAATGCAAAAAAGCTTTAATTAAAGGGGATGTTGATGCTCTTTATAGAGACACTACTGAAATAAAAAAGATAATGTATCAACAACCCAACTTATCAATAAAATATGTCCCAATTCTTTTTGATGATGTAAAAGACTTAATATCTATTTATTTATCTACTGAAGCAAATATAGCAATGGCAGATATGCTTAATTATTATTTAAGTCAAGAAGAGGAAATTAAAACTGATACCCAAGTTTTAGATGAGTTTTCAGATTTCTACAAACCATTGATTTCTAAATAACAATTTTTAAAATGACATACTCTTCAATAAAAGAAATACTAACTTCTTTAAGAAAACCAAAACTATTTTTGCTTGTCATAATGCCAATTTCTATTTTAATTGGTAGGTTTATCCCTTCTTTATCTGAGCCTTTAAATGATTTGGGATTAACTTTAATCCAGTTAATATCCTTCCCTGCAATTCCATTAGTTTTGTCTGCAGTTGTACTTTCAATTTCAGAAATTTTTGATTCTGAAAAAAATAATTTTCGCTTTTCAAGAACTTTGGGAATAACAATCTTAATTTTTATATTTGGATTTTCATTCTTGGCAATTATTCTCTCCCTTTATTCTAAACCAGGGTTTTTGTCTCCAGATGGCAAGTTATCTATTGGAAGATTTATGCTTGATGTGACTGATATAAATATAAACGTCTTTTCAAAAAATGTTGTTGAAAATATAAATGAAACTAACTTTTTTAAATCCTTAATACCCTCAAATATTCTTTCTGATGCAGCCTCAGGCCAAACCCTCAAAGTAATTACCGGTTCAATTTTAGGTGGATTAGGATTGGCGGCACTTCCTAAAGAAAATTCAAAGCCAATGATCATTTTTTTGAGAAGTCTGAATCAATTATCTGTAAAAGTTTTAGATGAACTTCTCTTAATATCTCCATTAATTCTAATATGTTTAATAGCTGGAGCTATGTCATCGGTAAGTACTGAAATTATTGTGGCCTTACTAAACTTGGCGATTTGTATCCTTTTAGCAACAGTAGCATCATTAGGAGTTTCGAAATTAGTATTGCGTAAATTTACAAGTTCAAAAGAAAGGGAAAAATTTATTACCAATCCAGCTGACTCAGTATTTCTTCTAGCTCTTGCAACAGGAAGCAGTATGGCATGTTACCCAACAATAATAAATTCATTAAAAACTATTGGTAGATCACAAAATAAAATAGAAGCTTCAGCATCATTAAGCCTTTTAATTGCCAGAGTAGGGAATATTGTTTACAACGTTATTGTAATTATTTTTGCTTTGAATCTATATGAAGTTAACTTAAATCCATTTGTTCTTATACAGGTTTTAACTTTTGGAGTATTTACGGGAATTTCAGCAGCTGGGTTAAATGGTATTGCTGTTCTTCCAAGTATTGGAGTAGCTCTTACTTTTTTTGGAGTTCCACTTCCTCCAATTTTGCTTCTATTAATTGCTGTTGATCCTATTCTTACATTGGCTAGATCAGCTATTACAAGTGTAACCTCTTTAGCTATTACAACAGTTTCTACTAAGGGTGCTTGAAATAAACTTTTGGAATTAATTTATTGAGAGTCTTTGGTATTTAGACAAAATTCGTTTTAATTAATAAATATAAGATTTTAAATTGATTAATTCTATAGTTATCCCTCTATTTGTCTTAGGTTCTTTTATTGCTTATAGAGGACTAAAAACTAAAAAGAAGGTGAAATTTCATGACCCACCAACTCACCAACTACTAAGAAAGTTGAAATTCAACACGCAGGGGGGAGATTATTTTTTTTAACTTCATTGATTATTTTTTAAATTTGAATAAATACATAACTAATTTAATTAGTTAATTAGATCTTGATTAAAAGTAGTAGTAGGGAAAGGTATCCTTATTTTATTTTCTTCTAATTTAGTTATTATTAATTTGTTTAACCTATCATAACTTGTTAGAAAGTTTGAATAAGTTTTTAATTCTCCTATTACGCAAACTACGAAATCATAACTAAAAGAATTTATTTCACCAAACTTACATGAATCAAAATTTAAATCATCAATTTGTTCAACAATAGTTTTGATTATTTTTGGTATCTCCTCAAGTTGGGAAGGCTTTGTGTCATATGAAATCCTAACAATGAATCTTGATAAATATATTTGTCCTATGATTTCATTCACCTTAACAGTTAGATGATCCCTTATTTCAAGAAACTGTTTCCACTCTTTATTTTCAATAAGTGCAAAAATAAGTAGATTTGTTTTATCGCCCTCTTTTTCAAGAGTAACTATCGGATAAAAAAATTTTTTATTGTTATTCTCCAAATATTCTTTACAAAATCTAATTAATTCACTTTGCTGCCATGGACTTAAAGGCTCTTTTAATTCTATTTCTAGTTTTATACATTGTTTAATTAATTCATTTTTAACAGTACTATAGTTAATAACATTAGTACTCTCTGCAGCCGAATTAGGGATTGTTACACAACCTTCAATAGTCTCAATATCTATCGATCTTAATCCTACCCTCTTGACATATCCAACAATATCATCAACCTTACAAAAATTACCTACGCTTAAATGCTGGTCAGCTTGCATAACTAAACCGGAAATTATGTTCCCAAGTAATTTCGATGATCCTAAACCAATAGCAAGGCCAGGAACCGCTGAAAGGGCTAGTATCGCATTTGTAGGAACTCCTATAGAAATAAGAAGAAAATATAGTAACAATAATATAATTGCAGTAGATATAAATCTTGTTATTGGTTTAATAAAAGTTTTTACCCTAAGAGATGCAATATAGTTATTGGCTGAATATCTTTTAGATTTTTCCTCAGTCATCATACATATATAATTAGATAAAGATTCAAAAAAGAATATTACAAAAATTGATAAGCTCGTAAAATAAAGTATTTCAAATGAAAAAGTAAAAGCAATTAAAGGGTCTCCTGTAAAGTTCAAAAATTTATCAATAAATAATTCTGAGAATTTTGTAAGAGGAATTAAAATAAAGCAAATAAATGTTTTATCCCAATTTGCTTTAGTTGATAAATTACTTTCTCTCAATTTCTTTAATACTTTTGCAGATAAAAACAAATAAATTATTGATAAAATAAATGCGAAAGATATTTGGAATATCGTTTGGCGACCTATAATTTCAATCTCAAAAAAATCATGAATATTATCTGGTAAAGAAGCGTACCATTTTGGCGGAACTAAAAGTCCTGGAGTATGAACAAAATCTAAGTAAAAATTTGGAGTTACATATTTTGAGCTCTGGAGAGATTCAGCTAATTTTTCAATTTTCCTAAAACCATATCTTATATTTTTAACCGTGTAGTCAGAAAAATAATATTGACCATTAACGAAACCATCATCCCCATTAGACCTTTTAAGAGATATTTTAGTATTAGGTAATTTCCATTCTTTTCTCTCATAATCTGGAAGAGATTTTATATCTTGATAATCTGGAATATGTATTTCTTGCTTAGAAGAAATGAAAACATAATCTAGTATATGTTTTAATTCCACAGCTGCTTCATCTGATAAATGTTGCCTTACACTTTTAGCGAAAGAAGAACCATCTAATGTTTTGGAAGCTTTGAAAAAGAAAATTTCCCCTTTTTTTATCTTCTCTTTTGTTTTTTTATCCCAAAAAAATCCAGCTTTTTTGCTTTGATCATTATATATCTCGTTCTCAATGTCGCCTGCTAAAGCCATTAGCGAATAAAAATTCAAAATAGTTTGCTTTGGACTTTTTCCAGTGGCAGAAGCTATTGGATTTATTATCCATTTATCGTATGTCTTTTCTAAATCTTTATAAAATGGTTGTGACTCAATACCTATTCCATAAGGGAATAGGATCTCAGTAGAGGATTCAGTAGGTAATTTTTTAACAACTAATTCAGAAGAAAATAAATGACCAAAATTTAAGTTTATAAAAAAAAGGGTTATAAGAAATATGATGGAAAATTTTATTTTTCTCATTCTATTTTCTTTATATTTACTGTTAACTTAAAGATTCAGAAAAAATAAATCAACCAATTGATGAATTTTATTAACAACCTATTTATTTTTAATAATAAATTTTATTTGATATTTTTGCGCAAATAATGGTATTTATTTAACTCTAGATACTTAAAAAATATTGATTTACTTATTTAAATAATTAGAGAAATAGAAAAAAGGTGGTCAGTAAGTACTCACTTTAATTTTGGATGTCAACTCTATCATCCATAAACTTTTGGCACTATAGATTAAAATCTAATGTTTTCTGTGGACTATAAGGAGCGCACTCGGTCGGTTGATGGCATAATCAAAAACTTGGTTAAAAGACTTTAGAAAGACAATAAAAGTTTTTATAGGATCAGTCTGGGTAGTAGAAAGGGAAATAGTATTAGTCCTCCAATTAAAAACGTATTTGAACAATGGCAAATTCATTGTTGATGAAATACCTTTTAAACTATTTAGCCTTTTTTAGTTTTTAAGATATACAAAATTCAAAATTCAAGAGATGTGAGTAGTAAGATTATAAAATTAGGATTTTTTTAAAATATAGATATTGATCTAGATCCACCATGCCCTTTGTTCCTTGGAATATCAGTACCAAAAATACCATCTAAAAATCCACCAGCAACTTTTTCTAGTTCTTCATCTGACATTTCATTAATGAGTGAGTCTAAGTGAGCTTGTCCAGCTTCAATATGCTCTTTATCAAACTCATGACCATGATCTTTTGCTATTGCAACAATATCTGCCCCCTCAGAATTTATTTTTTCAAGGATTGCTGGATCTTTTAATGCTTTTTCTGCGAAAGCCTTCGCTTGTTTAACTGACATTTAGTGAAGTTAAAAGGTGTATAGAGATAATAGTAAAAAAAATATATAATGACAATTTCCTTAAATTAAAGTACCAGTCTCTTTAAAAAGCCGAATCAATTGAATGTAAAATTTTTGTAAAATTTTAAGACATATTTTTTATTAGAGAGCTTTAATGAATATATGAAATCTTCCGCTTTAAATCAATATTACAAGATTAACTTAAATCCTCAAACTTCTATAGCTTTCTCAGAAAAGGGATTTAGAGAAATAAATTTAAACTCAGAATTAAACTTTAATTATTTAGATTTTATAGACAACGATTTATTTATTGGTAATAAAGTTCTTCTTGTTAAAAATCTTCTTAATGCTTCTATTCTTTTAGGTATAAAGAAATGGCATTTATTTGATGTTGAGTCAAGTAATGATGATTTAGTACCTGGAATTGATCCTGAAAAAAATAAGGATTATCAAAATTATTGTTGGGGACTTTTATCTTCTTTTATTACTACAGGCGCAACACCATTAGTTGCAGAATACTTATATGAGAAATTTCTTGCCGATGGTTCTGATCTTATCGCAAATCATTACAAAGAAATTAAGATTGAAGAAGGGCCTCATCAAAAACTTTGTAAACTTGATTTAAAAGAGTTAGGAGTAGATTATCAAAAAATTTTTTCACTTTATACTTTTGAAAAAGAAGACTCTTTAGTTAAATATTTTTGGAAATTAGCTAAATCAAAAGAGCCTCTCTCGACTCTTGGATATGCATATGCTTTAGAAAAAACAGCTTTAATCTTTAATACACCCAAAAAAATAATTGCAACAAAAGATCTTTTAGGATCAAAAGATAGTGCCATAAGGTGCTTGATGGCTCATTCATCAAATAGTCATGAAAAAGAACATGTCGAAGACTCTTTACGTCTAATTTCAACTTTAAGTATTAGATCAATTACTGAAATTGCCAAAGCGACATTAGAAACTAGTTCAAAAATGCATAATCCTTTTCTTAGAATAAAGAAACTATAAAAAATCATTAAAAAAATATTTTCCAATATATTTGTTTTTTAATATACCTCCTTTAATAATCTTCTTGCTTTTGGGTTTGTTTAAGTATTAAAAATATGAAATTAGTAAGCGTTTCATTTGATTATTAGATGTTATCTGTTTGAGAATCTTTATATTCAGAACTACATGCATCTATATTTAAAAACTCATAATTTAAAGAGACATATCCCTCTTCTGTACTAGTAGCGAATGTTCTTACTGATATATTTTTAATATTTTTTTGAGGAAGATTTGAGCCAACGTCATTAGTCCAATAAGCTTCAAGGTATCTTTCTTCTTTTAATAATCCCATCATCCAATATTGTGAATCATTCCAGATACTGTTTCTTTTAACAAAATCATATTTTTTATTAGTACCATATTTTTTTGTTAAAGCTTTTTCAAAAAATTCAAATTCGTTTATTAGTTGATCTCCAAAGGAATTTGAATACAAAATATCCGTATGGCTTATTATCCTACAAAGTCCTGATTTTGGAGTAATTAATAAATCATATTTAGTTAATTTGGAGTTACCTTTTGGAAGCTCCTCTGTCGTATACCAATAATTTCCATCATCTTTGAGAGAAACACCTTTATTAGATATATCTTTCTTTGTCTCACCCATATTTAAACCAAATTGGCTAGATAATAAATATTGAGGAAAAACAAAAATAGAAATTATTATTGTTAGAAAAAATTTCAATTTAAAAGGAGCTAATCGCACTTTATTGTAGATCGATTGTCAAAAATTTAAATACTCTATTCTGATTTGACCGCTTATGACCGTTTTAAATATTATGACCGAAATATGACCGTTTTTTCTCCAATATACGGTAACTGAGTGGAATTCTAAGGAACTAATCTATTTTCAAGAAAATAAAAAAACTCCTAAAAGGAGTTGTACCTTGAAAAGTTAGTTGTGGATTACGGAGGGGGTGGGATTCGAACCCACGGTGCCCTTGCAGACACGCTAGTTTTCAAGACTATAAGATATTAAGTGATACCAGTTTATTAGATAGCATCTAAGGAACAAATATGACCGAAATATACCCGTTTTTTAAAGAGATTAATTTAATGAATATCTTCAGGATTTTATAAGTCTTAAGCGTTTCATTCATTAAATGCATTCTTAACTAAATTTTCTATTCCATAAATTTCTTTAAATTTATTATTCCATATGTTTCTTTTTGTTTTGCGATTACCATCAACTAGTCCCATAAACTTTCTTATCTCTTTTGAAGTTGGTGGCATAGGTCTTGAATCACATGAATTAGATGTATACAAAAATGGTTCTTTATCTGGGCAGTTAGGATCTGAAATAGCTTTTGTTATTTCAGTTAATTTGTAATAGGTATGCCAAACAGGTTTACTTACATGACCAGCAGTATATAAGCCAACACCATCAACAGTTAAAAAATCACTCGCAGTACTTTTTTCAATACTTCTACAATTACCTGCACCAATATAAACATAACCACTAGGGCAACTATTTCCTGTTAACTCTGTTTTACCCTGAATCATTCTTAAGCTTGGTATATCAGTTGATTTGATTGTCATAGCTTTCACGCAACCAAGATAATCTTTGGCATCTTTACAGCGATTATGAATTTTATTCGATATCTCAGCATTAACAGCAGTAGGTAAAGCGAGTGCAGCTAGTAGTGGGAGTAGTATGCGTTTCATTTATTTTGGATCATAATTTGGATCATATAAAAAACGTTCATAGATATGACACTCAAAGTAAATCATTAATAAAAGCGGTATATTTGCATATTTACTAAAGACGTAAGCAGTTAGAACACAAACAAAAATTCTGCGAAATTCATAATCAAAAATATATCTAAAAAATTTATACGGTGTTTTAATTAATATTCCTGCGATTCTGACCAAATGCAATATAGGCAAAAAGAATATAAACAAAAAAAGTTTTGTAATTTTATACTGTTTATCTAAATATGGTTTCTCAGTCATTTATAAATTTGTTCTTGATTACCAAAGTCACTAAATATATTTTTGGAATCAGAATTTTTAATAATCACATCAGGTTCTTTATTATCATCTAACCAAGGCACTCCTCCTTTAAGAATAATAAATAATCTTCGAAAAAATTCTTTCACAAAAAAATAGCTAATTGCCTCTTATTTTAGTGCGACTGTCAATTATTTTATGTCCTCTAGTTTACTATGACCGCTTATGCCCGTTTTTAAATTTATGACCGAAATATACCCGATTTTTTCCTCATTATTCGGTAACTGAGGGGAACTCTAAGGAACTAATCTAAATTCAAAGAACATAAAAAAAACTCCTAAAAGAAGCCGTACCTTGAAAAGTCAGTTGTGGAGTACGGAGGGGGTGGGATTCGAACCCACGGTGCCCTTGCAGACACGCTAGTTTTCAAGACTAGAGCCTTAAACCACTCGACCACCCCTCCAAGGTTAAATATTTAGCTTTAACTTTTGAATTATAGCAGTATTGAGTTGCACAAAGGTTTTCTAATTTGGTAGATATTTAAAAATAAAAATATGATTTTTGATTTATTTTTTCTTGAAGTGTTTAAATAGGTCTTTTTATAGAAAAATGGTCTCTTTATGGTCTCCTTATTTTATTTGAATTAAGCTTTGCTCTAATTGCAGTTGATCCCTAAAGGTTATACCCATTACTTTAGATAGAACATCAATTACTAACTTTTAAGGATGCTATAAGTAAACGTTTCATTTTTAACTTAAAACCAATTTTTTTGGCGCATCATTTCAAGAATCAATTGATTTTGAAAAGCTTTTTCTTCAGGAGTTTTGTTATGAGAACCATTTCCTGTCTTTTCACCTTATCTCCACTCACCTGACCAGCTACCTCCTGATGGGTAGAAGTATGTACCTTTCCCATATCTTTTTGAGTTTTTAAATTGTCCAACATATTTATTTCCACTAGCTTAGTAATAAGTCCCTTACCTAGAAACCAAATTCAATAAAGTTTTTTGGAATAGATGGATTTTACTTTAATAGCTTTTCTAATATTTCTTATTCATTTGATTGGCTATCAATGCTTCTAAAAGTTTTACTTACTATAGTTAATAAAAAAACGAATAAATCTGATTTTTTAAAAATCTTTTTTATATAATTTTTCAACTTTTTTGATTTTATAATTAGTTTAATTTTATATTGAATATGTATTACTATTTTATTTAATTAAATAAAATTTCTACTATTTATTATTGCTAAATTTGACTGCAAAATTGGTCAAATAATTTTAGATTCAATGCTAAAAAATACATTTTTAAAACAAAAAACAAATTTTTTTTTTAGAGCAACTATTTTTATTGCTCTCTTGATAGTATTTTTATTTGTAGTTTCAATAACAGGAATATATGAACAAAGAGATTTTGCTCCAAACCTTTTTAGATTTATAAGATCAATTAATTTTAGTTCCAAAAATTTACCAATAGCTATTTTAGGTTTTGGAACTTGGGGTTCTGATATATCTGATGAAGGAATACAATCCGTATATCTTAGTTATCCTATCTCTTCATACTTTTTGATTTCTTATGTGAGAGCTTTAACTCCTTCATTTATATCTACAAATTTAATCACATTTATTTCTACCTTTACAAGTATTTTTTTATCATCCTATCTTTTGTTCCTATCAATAGTCCCAAAAAAAAATTATTTAAATAAAGGTAATATATTTTTAGGTATATCAAGCTCTTTAATATTCCTTGTTAATCCATCAATATTAGGTATTTTTGTTTCTCCAGATTGGCAACTTGGCTTTATACTCATGAGTCTTTTGTCATTGTATTTATCTAATTATTCGAAAGCTAGAAGTTTTTCTTCTTTATTTTTAGGTATCGCTGTTTATTCTAATTTCATGTATGGTATCGCACTTTTAATTGGTAGCCTTTTATTTATAATTTTAGATTTATTAAAAAGATCTAAAAAAATAGTGTTCAGTTTTAAAGCTAATGAAATTACTAGTTATATTCAAAATCTTTTTATTCCTTTTACTAGATTAAAAATTGTTCCAGTTTTTTTGGGATTATTATTCTATTTAATAAATCGTTTTATCGCATTTATCTATCTATCTTTTTATAGCAAATATACATTCATATATTCAGATCTTCTTACAAGAGTAGGCCTTGGAAATAGTTCAAATAATCATTATGGAGGAATTCTCTCTGTATTTAAGTTTTTTCTTAACCTACCTCCATATATAGAAGAGTATAAATTAAATTATTATCTCGATGGATCAGTTCATAGGACAATAAATCTTTCACTTTTAACTATCGAACAATTACTAATTAGTTCAATCTCATTTGTAACTTTAATAGTATTAATTTCTTCAAAAAGAGAAAATAAATATCAACTTTTAAATCTAACAAAATTAAATATTAAACCTATTATTGGCTTCTTTGGACTCGTTTTAATTTTCTCTTGCATACTTTTCCCACAATCAACTGCTGTTCATTATAGAGAAACTGCTAGGATTTTTGCTCTAATTATTTCTACTACTATCCCATATCTATCAATAAAGTTAAGTAAATTTTTATCGAAACATTTTAAATCAGATTTCTCTTGGTTATGCCCAATAATTATTTTTTTTACATTCCTAGATTTTCTTAGATTTTCTTTATCATTTCCTCAAATTGAGATTTTATAAATTAATTTATAAAATTTTTTAATCTCTTTTTATTGATTGATATTATTTTTATGAAATAATAAAAATAATATCAATAAATAAAACAATAAGTCAGACTGATTAATGACGAAGAAAGTTTTAATTACCAAAGAAAAATACAATATATCATTAATTTCACCATGTTTTAATGAAGAAGAAAATATAAGTAAATTTATAGAAAGGATATTAGCATTAAAGTTGATAAATGAATTAGTATTAATTGATGATGGCTCAACAGATAATACAGTTAATAAGATAATTGAAATTCAGAAGAAGCATTCTAGTAAAAAATCTTTAACAATAATCAGTTTAATTCAACTGACTAGAAATTTTGGTAAAGAATCAGCTATGTTGGCTGGCCTAGACTATATAAAAGATCGCTATGATGCTGCGATATTTATAGATGCAGATTTGCAACATCCCCCCGAAATCATACCTAAAATGATTTCGGCTTGGGAACATGGAGCTGAAATAGTTACTGCTGTAAGAGAGGATCGGGAAGCAGATACATTTATCAAATGTGCATCTGCATCAATCTTTTATAAGGTTTTTAATTGGTTAGCAAATTCAATTCAATTAAAAGCAAATGCAGGTGATTACAGACTGCTAAATCATCAAGCAATAAATGTTCTTAGAAGTATGAGAGAGTATTATCGCTTTTCTAAAGGGTTAATACCATGGACAGGATTTAGTAGCGTAGAAGTTTCATATCATCATGGTTATAGATATAAAGGAAGTAGCTCATGGAATACAATAAAACTTCTTAAATATGGTATTGATAGCGTTTTCTCTTTCTCTGATTTACCTTTAAAAATTTGGTCTTTTATAGGATTAATAATTTCTTCAGTAAGTATCTTATATTCTTTTGTAATTCTAATAAGAACAATTTTTTTTGGAATAGATGTGCCAGGATATGCGTCTTTAATAGTGGCTATTCTTTTCCTAGGTGGAGTTCAATTAATAGGAATTGGAGTTCTTGGCGATTACATAGGCAGAATATTTCTAAATAGTAAAACTAGACCACATTATATTATTAGAAAATTGATCTGTACTGATAAACAATAGAATTTCGCAAATCATCAAAGAAAACTATAAATTGAGAAATTTTCTACCTGAAGAAATTAGTAGAATTCAATTATCCAAAATTCAAATTTTCTTGAAATAAACCAAATAGGTTATTCCCAACTATTGCAGCGATTATTAATACGAAAGCAATTATTGCAAAAAGAGCACTCACATCTTTTATATCATAAGGAGCTTTAAATAAAGGTTTCTGATCTTCCATTGTTATCAAAAATAAAAACCAAATTAATTTTAATTACTTTAGTACTTAAGAAAATTTTTAATTATTTTTTATTGTAACTTTTATCGATTTTAAATGTCAGATGTTAAATATATTAAATGTTCTTTAGAAAATATAATATTTCAATAATAAACTCCTGAAGAAATCTAATTTATTAATTCAATGAATATTTTAAATTTCACTGGACTATTTCTCATTCAGAAATATTAGATGCTTAATTTTTAATTCAAAGATAGGGCAATAAAAAAGCCACTTCTAGTGGCTTTTTTATTGTTTAGATAAATGAACTAGCTTGTGTAAGCTTTTCCTCTATAAGTTAGTTCGTTGTGCTGCTTTTTAGCTGCTTCTTTGTTCTGGACGTACTTTTGTCCTCTGTAAATTAGAGTCATTTTTTAAGCTCCGGTTTCGCTTAAGTCCCCGTTCCATGGCTTAAGTCGATTTGCGGCTTGCTATAAGCAAGTTGAACGTTTTGGTAGCGGTTGCTACAATTTAATAATAACATTCAAGAAAATTCTTTGTCTAGGTCTTTAAATAATAAACTTAATAATTCAATAATGAAATAGGCTCATACTAAATAAATTTATGTTTTTCTTTATGTAGTTTTTTGCAGGTTACATTTTGTTCGTTTTTGAGAAGTATTTTTTATTTAATGAACTTTTAAATGTAAAATTCTTAAGATTATAAAATTTGTTTTATGTTTTCTAGAAGCAAAAAACCTACAGTAAAAAAATCCGCAATAGTTGAAGAGACTCCATTATTTGCTCAATTATTACCATTCGCAAACAGAATGAATGATAAGGTTCAATTGGTAAATGCTTTAGCTTTTACTTTTATTATGGGATTCTCAATTTTTGGAATTGCTCTATGGAAACTATCAGGGCTGACCTAATTATTTAATTTTTGCAAACCATCAATTTTTGATTCTTTGTTTTCAATTATGGTTATTAACCATCTTGAGGCTAGCCCTCTGGATATTGATCTATTTTTTAGAAATCTACATATATAAATGTGTAGATTTTTTTCGTTTTTGGAGTTAAATTTCTCCTCGAAATCTAAGATATCCTCTTCAGATGTTCTTTTTCTTAGCTCATCCACTAATGCATGACTAGAGGAATCATTAAATAAGTGCCCAATATTTAAGCTTAATGTCATAAATAATTTATGTCCCTATTTAAGAGGTAGCCATAAATTAAATTTTTAAAAACTAATTTATATTTTTTATTTACAAATAATTCAAAATTTAATCTTTGGGTTTAGCAAGAGGAAGCAAGCACTTATCTGAATCACAACCTGCTGGTCCTGCTTCAGATAGTTCTCCAACATCATATTTATTAAGAGCATCAAAGAAATCGTTATTAACTTTCCTTTCTATTACTTTATTTTGCAATGATATATATTCCTCTTTGCTTATTGGTTCAAAGGGTAATCTAGGGAAAGTGGCGTTAGCACTAAATCGAGCTAGCAATGCAGCTGAAATATATCCCTCATTATTTTCTATTGCATTATGAATAGCCTTAGCTAAATCCTCGATTTCATTTTCTCTAAATTCTACGGTTGCAGAGGTATTATGCTCTGTGTAAAATTTTTGAACTTGCATGTAAAAATCAAATTGAGCTAGTGCTGAGAAATTATTGATGTCTATTTGGTCCGCGCCTTCTATATTTGCCCAACTAACTTCTGTGGGGATTTCAACTAACCATTCTGTACATCTTGGATCAAATGGATTATCGAGTAAGCAACCATTTTCATCTTTATCAGATTGAGATGGAACAACTGAGTAACCATAATCCATGCAAGCCAATGCGATTGGATCATTTTTCCTGAAAGTTATTCTTCTTATGAATCTTTGAGCCTTTGGAGGATGCCAACCTGGAGCTGCTCCAGTAAGAAGACTTTTAGTTCCAGCTGGCTGAACTGTTGTGCATCTATTTGGTCTCCTTAGATTATGCTTATCACAATATTCCCATACAGTTTCTTTTACTATTTTTCTCCAAGAATTTAAGAATTTAGCTTCCTTTTCTTTGAAGGCCTTCCCTTCTTCGCTATTTGGCCTTCCTGATTCCCACCACTTCAACCATGGTGTTCCAAATGCGTGGACGCAGAAATCAAACAATCCAGTGAAACTTACCCCTACAATAGGATCAAATTCTCTACTTTTTCTATAACGCTCAACTTCAAATTCATGATTAAGTAAGCATGCTACAGAAAGAGCTGCTGCTTTAAAAGCTTTTTTTTGCTCATCAAAATTTCCTGGATCAATCTGATTTAAATGAACTTCAGCTAAATTGCAATGGAAATCATTTCCCAAGATCTCCCCACAAGGGTTAAGTCCATATCGGCTCATCCTGTGGTCTAACTCTTCTTCTGAAAAAGGACCATAACTACTATTTATCCAATTTCTCGCTTCATCCTTGCCTTGTTCTGAGTAGATTTCAATAAATTCTTTTCTTAATTCATCATCTTTGAGAATATCTGCATTTGACCTTGCGATTGCTTCTGGAGCAAATTGAATGGCTCCCTCGCCTGAATGGAATTGTTTTGTTACTGCATCCAAAACAGTTTGGTAAGTTGGTTTTGTATGGTAAACCCTAGTATGATTGGCCATTCTGAGGGCATCTTTTTCAGGATCTATTCTCCAATTACCATTCTCATCTTGACTCCATAAATTTTCTTTTGCTGATGCGGCTTCCTTATCATCTGAAGCAAATTGTCTCATTCCAGCACTTCTTCTTATATTTCCAGCAACAATGGTTACTGCAGCTTCATCAATTAATAAACAACACTCTACTGTACTTAATTTCCTATCAATTGCCTTCCCAAGAAGTGATGCGACTCTAGAGTAAAGATCTTTCAATTTGATAGGATTTGCCATACCACCAAAACCTTTTAATGATTCTCCAGCAGGCCTAATATCTTCCAAATCAATATAAACATCAATTTCTCTTTCAAGACTCTCGTTACTTGATGCCTCAAGAAGATATTTATAGCTATCTACCCATCCTCTTCTGCTATCTCCAACTTTGATATGAAGATCTTTTCCTTTAATTTCTAATGATGACTTTTCTTCTCTTTGATCTTTAGGAGTTATTCCTACTTCACTGACTGATTTAATATTTATTTTGTTAATTACCGTAGGTAGATTATTTATAAAATGAGGCTCAATTATTGCACCTGTTCCACATCCCATCATTGCTAAGTCCATCATTAATGCGAAGGCTTCCCAATCAATTAAGTTTGTTGAGGTGCAGTTGTATGCTCCTGAGAAATTTTGATTCTTATTAATCCAAGGGGTTCCGCCTATCCATAACCATCTTCCTGAAGGTTGAGCTTTTTGGTTACTTTGCATCTCTCTCATTAGGATTAATTCTTCTTCAGAAAGTTTTCCAAGTTCTTTTAATCCCGATAAATTCCTTTCGCCTACTTCGCTCCAGTTCTCCCTTTTGCCAGATGAAGTTTTTCTACTATAAGATCTGAAAAAAACTGGATAAGCAGCTGGCGCAGTCTTTGGAAAATCATCTTTTTTAAGATTATTGGAATTGTTCTCTGAAGAAGCTTTATTTGGTGCAATAGTCACGATAAAAAAAAACGTATGTAAATAACCCGTACTGGAAGAATAACTCTACCTGTGGCGTCTGCAACTATTCTTACCACTATTTAACGGTTTGTGTAGAATTATGTTTAATATGAAATCTTTGTTTCAAGAAAGGATATGGAAAGAGTCCCCGAACCTGAATTAATGGAAGAAAAAGAGCAGGTCATTTCTTATGACGAAGCTGATTTTTCAGAAGGGGAAGTTAATCTAATTAATCAAATAAATCAATATCTTTTGAAAAAAAATATTTCTTTAAGTGAAAAAGATTTAATAGTTGATTTAGGATGCGGCCCAGGAAATATTTCTGAGAAGTTAGCAATAAAATGGCCTAATACTGATGTCTTAGGAATAGATGGTTCTAAAGAGATGATTTTGAGAGCAGAATATAAAAAAAGTATTTCTAATAATCAAAAAAAATTAAAAAATTTACGCTACATTTGTTCTGACATCAAGGACATTCAATCAAATAATTTTTTATTTAAAAAAAGAATTAGTTTACTTGTAAGCAACAGTTTGATTCATCACATTACCAATCTTGAAGATTTCTTCAACACAATAAGAAGTTTGTCTAGTAATACCACTGTAAATTTTCACAAGGACTTAAAAAGGCCATTAGATGAAAAGTCTGCTTTAGAACTCAAAGCACAATGTTCAACTAAATATAATGAGATTTTAACTAATGATTATTATGCATCTTTAAGAGCTTCTTATACTTTTAAAGAGTTAAAAAATTTCACTTTAGAGAATGATCTATCCTCTTTAGATGTGTTTGAAGAAGGTGAAAATTATTTAATAGTCTATGGTAATGTTTAAGAACTAAGTGAAAGGCCCTTATATTATATAAATGAGCTTAGGTACTAAAATTCTAAATAATAAAGAAATACTGGATGCGGTAAATAAAAGAAGAAATTTTGCTATTATTTCACATCCAGATGCTGGGAAAACGACTCTTACCGAGAAGCTTCTTTTGTATGGAGGTGCCATTCAACAGGCAGGAGCAGTAAAAGCTAGGGGTAATCAGAGAAAAGCCACCTCAGACTGGATGGAACTTGAGAAACAAAGAGGTATTTCTATTACATCAACTGTGTTGCAATTTGAATTTGAAAGATCAGTAATTAATCTATTAGATACACCAGGACACCAAGATTTCTCCGAAGATACTTATAGAACATTAGCAGCTGCTGATAATGCAGTTATGTTGGAAGATGCTGCTAAAGGACTAGAACCTCAAACTAGAAAATTGTTTGAAGTTTGCAAGATGCGAAAAATACCAATATTTACTTTCATAAATAAAATGGATAGACCAGGAAGAGAGCCATTTTCTTTACTTGATGAAATTGAATCAGAACTTGGATTAAATACCCTACCTATAAACTGGCCAATTGGGAGCGGCGAGGAATTTAGAGGGGTTATTGATAGATTTTCTAAAGAGGTGATTTTATTTGATAAAGCAGTGAGAGGGAAACAATCGAATGAGAAAAGATTAAGTCTTGAAGATAAAGAACTATCAAAATATGTAGAGAGAGATTTACTCGAAAACTCACTTGAAGAATTGGAGGTTCTTGATGAGGCAGGATCTAAATTTGAAAAAGAAAAAGTTTTTAATGGCTCTTTAACCCCAGTTTTCTTTGGATCTGCCATGACTAATTTTGGCGTAAGGCCATTTTTAGATAGTTTTTTAAAAATGGCACAAAAACCAACTTCAAGAAATAGTAATAAAGGGGATATTGAACCTGCAAGCGATGAATTTAGTGGGTTTGTTTTTAAGCTTCAGGCAAATATGGATCCAAAGCACAGAGATAGGGTTGCTTTTATAAGAGTTTGTAGTGGCAAATTTGAAAAGGATATGTCAGTTAAACATTCCAGAACTGGGAAAACAATTAGATTATCAAGACCACAAAAAATATTTGGGCAAGATAGAGAAGTAGTTGATGATGCCTATCCTGGAGATGTTATTGGTTTAAATAATCCAGGGATGTTTTCTATTGGAGATACTCTTTATACGGGTGCTCATCTGGAATATGAGGGCATACCATCCTTTAGTCCTGAAATATTCAGCTGGTTAAGAAATCCAAATCCCTCAGCATTTAAAAACTTTAGAAAGGGTGTTAATGAACTTCGAGAAGAAGGAGCTGTTCAGATTCTTTATGACTTTGATGAGAGTAAAAGAGACCCTATACTCGCAGCCGTTGGTCAATTGCAGCTTGAGGTAGTAACTCACAGATTAAAAAGTGAATATGGTGTAGATGCAAATCTTGAAGCAATGCCATATCAATTGGCTAGATGGATTTCTGATGGATGGCCAGCCATTGAAAAACTAGGCAGAATATTCAACTGTAAAATAGTTAAAGATTGTTGGAATAGGCCAGTTATTCTTTTCAAAAATGAGTGGAATCTAAATCAGTTTGTTGAAGACAATAATCAATTAAATTTAAACAAAGTTGCGCCCGTTGTTAGTGGAGTCGAACCAATTGTTTTATAAAGTCTTAATGGATTATAAAATTAGTTAATCTGTTAGTATTGGTAAAAAATTTTGGATTCAAACAGTAATAAAAATAATAACGAAAAATCACCATATGAAATTTTAGGTGTAAAAGAAGGTGCTGCCTTTGAGGATATTCAGAAGGCTAGAGATATTAAAGTTAAAGAGGCTGGTGAAGACTTAATTTTAAAAGCGAAAATAGAATCTTCCTTTGATCAATTACTCATGGGTAGTTTGAAAGCCAGGCAATCAGGAAATGTAAGCTATGAAGCTGTGAGTGCCTCAAAAAAAGAAAAACAAATTAATCAATTTACTAATAATAACTTCCCACTTCTTTCTAAGATAAAAAATTTAAATAATAACTCTAACAATTCAAGTCAGTATAGCCTGCCAAAAATAACTACCCCCTCATTTGATAATATTTCAATAAAAATATCTGTTGGGCTATTATTTTTAATTTTGTTATTTATCAGTCCAGACTCTAATAATAGACTTTTACTCTCAATCTCAACATTAATACTTACCTATACTCAAATTAAATCAGGGAAAAGATTTATAGGTTCTCTGGGTTGGAGTGTTACCTTTCTCTCGATAGGATTAATATTTGGTGGATTGCTTGAAAATAATTCTTTCATTCAGGAAGTATCAAACAACTCTTTATCAATACAAAAAATTCAAAGTATTCCTGCCATGTTTATTTTATGGCTAGGCGTAATTTTTTTATGATTGATTTTCTATCATAGATTTAATTTCTTCATAATTTATAAGATATTTATTTTTACAAAATTCACAAACCAACTCTGCTTTGCCATCTTTCTTGAGGATGTCCTCTAATTCGCTCTTATCAAGCATTTTCATCGCATTTAAACTTCTTTGTTTGGAACACCTGCATTTGAAACTCACTTCTTGAGAACGAGCTTTTTCAGAGATTGATTTATCGTCAATATCGGGAAATATATTTCTAATTAACTCAAGAAGATTATCTTTTGACTTAAATAGATCTTCGCTGAAAGAATTAATTTCTTTGCATCTTTCTTCAAGTAGTGAGACTAGCAGAGGGTCAGTATCTTTTTTGGGTAAAACTTGTGCTAATAAGCCACCACTACAAATAACACTTTTATTTTGAATTTTTTCTCCAATAAATACAGCAGAGGGAGTTTGCTCTGAATGATATAAATATGAAGCTAAGTCTTCAGCAATATTCCCATTTACTAATTCGACAGTGCTTGTAAAGGGTTCTCCAAAGCCACTATCTCTAATTACATTTAAATATCCTGTACCTAATGCTTTTGTGAAATCAAAAGAATATTTATTATTCTCTATCTTGACTAGGTCCAATTCTAAATTAGGATTCCCTACATAACCCCTAACTTTCCCGTCTCTACCTGCATCAACTAGTAATCCCTTTAAAGGTCCGTCAGATCTAACTCTTAAAGTGACTCTCCCATGCATTATTTTCATCGAGCTTGCTAAAATCAGTGAAGCACTAAATGCTCTGCCTAAGATACAGGTGGTTAAGTAAGAAAGGCCGTGTCTTTTTTTTGCTTCTAAAGAAGATTCTGTTGTTAATACCGCAACTAATCTTATTCCTCCATTGGCTGCAGTAGCCCGAACTATCCTATCCTGCATGATTTTCTTTCATAAAATTTTTAATTTTCCCTTTTTCCAAGAATAATATCCTTGAAGGAATTCCCTCAAATAAGGCAGGTTCATGAGTAACAATAATAATTGTATTTTTATTTTTTAAATCAAGAATTAAATTCTTCACATCATTTCTCATTGAATAGTCTAATCCAGCAGTTGGTTCATCAAGTAAAAGAATTGAGGGGTTTCTAAGTAGTTGAACTGCTACAGCTAACCGCCTTTGTTGTCCGCCACTTAGCTGTTCTGGTGGTTGAGTTAGATTAATTTTTTTCAAACCAACTTTATTTAAAACTATTTCTATATTTTTTTCTCTTAAAGATTTATGGCCTATTTTTAATTCTTTACCAATGGTCGTACCTATAAAGTATCTTTCAGGAAATTGGAATACTACTCCACAAAACCATCTTCTTTGTCTAGAAGACAAAATTTTATTCTTCCAAGTAATTTTCCCCTTTTGCGGATTTGTTAATCCGCTTATTATTTCGAGAAGTGTTGTTTTCCCAGAACCACTACTGCCGCAAATTAAAATGATTTCATTTTCATGAACTTTTAAATTTAAGTTGTCTATTATTTTTCTTTCACCAGTTTGGGGTTGATAAGATATTTCTTTTAAATCAAGCATTATTAATTAAGTTATAGGTATGAATTTGAATCTAGTAATAACTTACTTATAATAGCTTTAGATTTAAAAAGATATTAGTCAATATGAATATTATTTTTAGGGAAGTTGATCCTTTTAATTGTTGGATATGGATTAGGTTTTCAGAATCACCAACTCAAGACGAAAAAAATTATTTAGATGGTGTTTTTGATAGTTGGTACGTTTTAGGAAGGTTAGGTGGATTTAATTCTGAAAATTTGCAAACTCATGAAGAGGGTTCCGATCTAAGTTGGATGTCATATGATAATGACCAAAAAAATGCATCTCTTCCAGCCTTAATGCATAATTTAGGAATTATGGAATATCAAAATCTTTGGGGAAGATGTTGGGTTGATTTTGGAACTTCAGACTCCATTTCAATAGATATATTAATTAATTCTTTGAATGAGATATCAAATAATTATGTAAAAATCGAAGATTTAATTATTGGGGGTGAAAATAATGATTGGTCAGTTGAAGAACATGAAGATTTAGTTTTCAAAGATTAATTGTTTTAGATGGAAGACTTAACAAGATTAATTATTTCCCATGAAAGAATTGAAAATATTAAGAACAATAATTTAGAACTTTCTAAAGAAGAGGCTCATTATTTAAATAAAGTAATGAGGATAAAAAATGGTAAAAAAATATTTATAGCTAACGGAGAGGGTTCATTATGGAAAGCTATAAAAGTTAAAAATGATTGCTTAGAAATAATTAAATCAAAAAAACCTTACTTATTTCAAGAACAAGAAATTCACTTATTAGGAATAGCTGTTGTTATACCAAAAAGTGGTTTTGAGGATATTTTAAAAATGTGTACTGAAATAGGAATTGATTATATACAGCCATTATTTTCAGAAAGACAGGTAAACAAAAATTTAAATTTTTCTAGAAAACTTTTGAGATGGAATTTAATTATCAATGAAGCTGTTGAGCAAAGTGAGAGATTATGGAAACCATCTATTTTAAATGGAATGGATATTATTGAATGGCTAAAAAGTAGAGATAATCAAGAAAGAGTTTCAATTTCTATAACTAGAGAAGAAACACTATATGACTTAAATCAATGGTTAAAAAAACAACAAGAATTTGGAAATAAAAAAGGAGGTATTTTTTGGAATGTAATTGGTCCTGAAGGAGGTTGGTCCGCTAAAGAAATTGATTTTTTTAAAAAAAATAATATTACCTTTGTTAAGCTTTCCGACACTATCTTGAGAACTTCAACGGCTAGTATTAACGCATCATCAATTCTAAATCAGTGGAGAATTGATTTGAAATTAAAGAATTAGATGAATATGGATTTAATTAGAAATCAATTTTTTATAGGTTTTTGCATTAATTTTATTTTGATTTATATATTTTGCAGGATTCCTTTGATGACGAAAAGTGGTTGGGTAAGTGCAGGCATCTTAGGCACAATTTTGTGGGGATGTTTGTCTTGGCAGGGATGGATGTCAGTTGTAATTTATTTATTATTTGGATCCCTCGTTACCAAAATAGGTTTTAAATTTAAAAAAGCACAAGGAATTGCTGAAAAAAGAGGCGGGAGGAGAGGTCCTGAGAATGTATGGGGCTCAGCAGCTACAGGATTATTTCTTGCCATTATGACCAAATTTAATGCTGCCAATTTAGTGATGTTTAAAGTAGGTTTTGCTGCAAGTTTTGCTGCAAAGTTGGCGGATACTTTTGGTAGCGAAATTGGAAAAAGATTTGGTAAAGAAACATACTTAATTACTTCACTTAAAAAGGTGGATAGGGGAACTGAGGGAGGAATAAGTATAGAAGGAACATTAGCTAGTGTTTTGGGATCAATATTTATGGCTTTTATAATGCTTCGTCTATCAATTATTTCTACAAAATATCATTTTATAGTTGTTGTAGTTTCTGGATTCTTGGCAACACTTTCCGAAAGTATTATTGGTGCTAAATTTCAAAACAAATATAAATTAAGTAATGAATTGGTAAATGCTATTCAGACAAGTATTGCTTCTGTTTTTGCTATCTTTGCTCTTATTTTATATTCATATTTTTTAAATTAATAATATTTGGAAAGACCTAAGATCCTTTCCATTTTGAAAGAATCTCCCAGCTTTTAAGTCTTTGGAAAAGCCAGAAATGACCTTCGGAATTTAGATGAATTCCATCATGCGTAATCCAATTTTTACTCCTTTTATCAGAGTACATTTCTCTAAAAGTAGGAAGAAATGGGACATTCTGATTGAGGCATACTTCCTCCATTCTCCTTTCATAAGAATTACAAAAATCATTTGAGTACCATAGACATCCTGCGAACGGCATTTTGCTTTCGTCAACTGGTGTCAACCCAATAACAAATACATTTGTTTGAGAGTTCATCTCATTAATTAGCCTCTCTAATCCATATTCAAATCCATCTATATCTAATTGATGTCTTCCATTTATCTGACCAATTGCTGCAGTGTCGTTAAGACCTACATTTAGTAGGATTGCTTTAGGTTTATTTCTTCTCGTTTCTCCTCTAGATGACCATTCTTTTTCCCATCTAGATGAAACTTTTTCTATCCCATCTCCCCTAACGCCAAGTTGATAAATAACTGGCCCATTTTGGTTATTACCCCAATCTTTTCTAAGCCTCTCACACCATCCACCACCCTCATTATCTCCCCATCCATAAACTGAGCTATCTCCAATTACAACAAGCTGTTTTGGTAAACTAATCACTATCACTGGAAAAAAAATAATTACTTGATTTAACAAATTATTCTTACAAATCAAGTTAAACTATTTTTGATTTTACCATTTATTAATTCTCCAACTATTGCGATGGAGCTATAAGCTATCAAAACTATGGTGACTTCTTGCCATGCGAATGAACTTAGTGATTCTTGCAATTGCCAACCTAGACCAACACTTCCAATAACCCCAACAATTGCAGTTTCTCTAATAATGATGTCAGATCTATAAGCGCAATATGCTAAGTAACTTTTTGCTTGTTGAGAAAATAAACCTAAAAGCCAACTAGTCTTTTTTGAGATTCCTAGAGATTTCATTGCAATATAATTTCTCTTGTCTTGGCTATCTAGATTTGTAAAAAGTAATTTGCTAGTAATACCAGCGTTGTGGAGACCTAATGTTAAAGCTGCTAAAGATAAAGAAGGATTATTAAAAGTTAATAGAGTTAAAAGTATTACAGGTGTAGGTATTAAACGTAATAAAAATGCAAAAATTTTTATAAAAATTTTAGAATTATTGTTGTTAAAAATGCCTATTACTAATGGAGGTAAACTAATTGCGATTCCTGTTGATAAAAGACTTAAAATTATTGTTTCTAATATAAGTTTTAAGAAATCAAATAATCCTAAATCTGAGCTTGATTTAAAAAGAGAACTAACGGAATTAAAATTTTCAAAATTATTATTAAAAATAAAATAAAGAAAATATGAAAAAGAAAATAAAATTGTTATAAAAAAAACTGCAATAAAAAAAATAGATAGGATTTTATTTGTAGTATTGAATTTTATTTTTTTGAATATTAATCCAGAAAGAATTATCAAAATTGCTAAGGACCATAAATAAGTCCATAACTCTCTAAAATTCAAAGTTTGGAAAGATAAAAAAATACTGGTACCTATTCCTCCAATCCCAAAAAGTCCTAAAATCACAGTACTTCTTATTGAACACTCTAATCGATAAAAACCAAAGTTTTTAAATGTATTTATTATTGGATTCCATATTAAAGTTAGTAAAGAAGAAAATTTAGGTGCATTTATTTGATTTATAGATTCAAAACTTTTGTAGTCAATAGTTTCTAATTGTTCAGCAAAAACTTTTGAATTTACAGCAATATAAGGTATACATATAGCTATTATTCCTATCGAAAAATTTATTCCATATATTTGCATTAATATTATTCCCCAAACCACTTCGTGTATAGATCTAATTATTGTTAGAAAAAACCTTATTATGCGGTAGAAAAAATTTGGAATATTAAAGATTTTATAAAAAATATTTGAGGAAATTATTCCAAAAATTGCTCCAAAAATAATACTTACTAACCAACTAAAAAAACCAATTAAAATAGTTTCATTTAATCGCTTAATTACGGTAATAATAATTTCATTATCGATCTTGGGATTAAATGCAGAAATTAAGAATTCTTGGAATAATTTAAATCCTCCAAAATGAATATTGTTTATTAATTGATACCCTAGAGGTATGCATACCAAAATTGGAAGAAAAGATAATGAGGTATAGTTTAATTTTAATTTGTTCAACTAATTAATATATTTTCTCTAAATGAATCTTCTTTAAGTTATTTCTTTTGATATTGAAAAAAATTTTACCATCCCTTATTCCAATAACTTTATCGAAATCGTTCAGCAAATCTAATCTATGTAATGCAACTAATGCCGTCTTTGGGGATTTTTTTGTTTTATTTTTATCTACATTTTTTAGCAGAAGGTTTTTAATTGTTGTTATCAATTTGGGATCTAGATTATTAAAAGGCTCATCTGCAAGTAATATATTTGATTCTTGAATTAATGATCTAGCTATAGCCACCCTTTGTTTTTGCCCCCCAGATAGTTTTCTGATTTTTTTGTCGTAAATAGAATTATGAAGTCTACATAATTTCATATATTTATGCGCCTTCTTAAAAGAACTTATATTTAGTAAATTTTTAAAAGCGAAATAAAAATTGTTTTCCACTAGTAGTCCACAATTAACATTTTGTTCTGCAGAGAGATCTTCTATTAATCTTAAATCTTGCCATATAGTTGTTATTTTACTTTTCTGCTTTCTATCTAATTCCTCAAAACTTTCATTGAATAATTTAACCTCACCTTGAGTTGGCTTTATAGTGCCATTAAGTACTGATATAAGTGTAGTTTTTCCTGAACCGCTTTTACCTAAAAGTGCAATTTTTTCCCCAGAATTTATTTTTAAATTTATTTTATTTAGGATCAGATCATTTTTGTATTTATAAGATATATTTTCTAATTCTAAGACAGTATTATTCATCTAATTTTATTTAATTTCCTCCCGATTTCTTCTATATTTTTATATTGCTTTGATTCTGCCTTTATAAATCTTTTTGCATTGAACATATCTAATATCTGTTTATGTGATTTTTGCTTTATGTCTAAATTTAAAATTACTGATTTAAGTTCTTTTGTAAACCCTTCACCGAATCTATTTTCAAGATCACCTTGAGCTACCCAATGATAGTCAACATATTCTGGTGTGATCCAGAATAATTCTAAATTACTTGTTCTTTTGGGATTATTTTTAACATTGTTTTCCCAAACCTGTTTATTTAAAGCTCCAGCATCAAATGCCCCATTATTAACTAAAGCTATAGTGGCATCATGACTCCCACTAAAACCTGCTTTTTCCCCTTTAAAGTGTTTAATTTCTACCCCTGCTTGCTTTAAAAAATATTCTGGCATTAATCTTCCAGAAGTTGAGTTTTCAGAGCCAAAAGTAAATCTTAAATTCTTTAGTTTTTTAAGTCCTTTAATGTTTGAAATTGAGTTAAGTTCTAAATTTTTGTTTACTATAAAAACACTTTTAAATTCCTTATCGATATCTCTTTGAGCTATGACAATTGAATTAGGTGTTTGTAATCTTGCTTGAACTCCTGATAAACCGCCAAACCAAACTAAATCTAAATCTTTAGTTCTAAATCCAGTTACTGCTGCAACATAATTAATAACAGGAATGTATTTAACTTCTACATCAAGTTGTTTGGATAATTCTTTTGAAAATAAATTAAATCTTTTGTCCAAAACATCTTGGTTTTGATCAGGTATTGCTCCAACTTTCAAAACTTTGGTATTTGAAAATACAGGTGATGAAAAAACAGAAAATAATAGAGATGAACTTAGTAGGAAATTCTTTAAATTAAACATAACTTAGTTAAATTAATAGTATTCAAAGATTGCTTTTTCAAGCCTCTGAAGTCCATCTTTTATTTTAATTTCTGAAGCTGCACAAGATATTCTTATACATTGATCAGCTCCAAAAGCTTTTCCAGGTACAACAACTAATCCGTAATCTTGAAGAGCTTTATTGCAGAAATCAACAGAAGTAATTGATGAGTTGGGTAATTTTGGAAATGCGTAAAATGCTCCGTTAGGTTCTTCAATATAAATCCCATTTATATTATAAAGGCCCTCATAGAGAAGTTTTCTTCTTTGATCATAATGGCTATTTATCATTGAGAAAAACTCATTATTAATTTTTAAAGCCTCTAAAGCACCTTTTTGAACAAAAGAGCAAACATTACTTGTACTTTGACTTTGTAATGCTGATGATGCTTTGATTACATCTTTGGGACCTACTAAATAACCTATCCTCCAGCCAGTCATAGCCCATCCTTTCGCAAACCCATTTATTATAAAAATTCTATCTTTTAAGTCATTTGCTAATGAAGATAAACTGTAGTGTTTAAATTCTTTTTTAAGGATTAGTTCGTAAATCTCATCAGAAAGAATATTGATATTTGGATTTTCTCTAGCTAAATCGGCAATTTGTAATAATTCATCCTTTGACATAACTCTTCCAGTGGGGTTATTAGGAGAATTGATAATTATAAATTTAGTTTTTGAAGAGATTTTAGACTTCAAATCTTCTACATTTATTTTGAATCCATCTTCTGCAGAAGAATTTGTAAAAATTGGCTTCCCACCCGCCAATCTAACCATCTGGGGATAACTTAACCAATATGGAGAAGGAATAATAACTTCGTCTCCAGTATTTAACAATACTTGGAAAAGATTATATATTGCTTGCTTAGCACCATTTGTGACCATTACATTTTCAAATTCATAATTTAAATCGTTTTGAATTTGAAGTTTATTTGCAATTGCTTTTCGGAGATCTAAATTCCCCGCTGCGGGCCCGTACTTTGTAAATCCATCAAATATAGCTTTACTTGTAGCCTCTATAACTCCTTTTGGGGCATCAAAATCAGGTTCACCTGCACTTAAATTGCAAATATCTACTCCTTCTGCAGATAATTGATTTGCTTTAGCACTTATCTGCAATGTAAGAGAAGGCTCAATTGAAAGTGCCCGATCAGATAAATTAACTTGACTCATTGACTTATGACTTTTCAAATATGACTTTTAATAATGACAAATGCATAAATTAAGAATAAATAAAACTATCACACTATGGTTTAATTTAGTTCATTTTCTTAATCTATTTTATTTTCATGTTTTGAGTTCTTAAGATAAAAATATTTAAAGTTTTATTTTCGGTGAAAAGGTTAGTAATTGGGAGAGGAAGTGTATTTGCAGATTTGTTGGTAATTGGTGAGGCACCTGGAGCCCAGGAAGATTTAGAAGGAAAACCTTATGTAGGTAAATCTGGTAAGTTATTAAACGAATTATTAATACAAGCTGGAATTGATTATAAGAAGGATGTTTATTTTTGTAATGTAATTAAATGTCGTCCACCAAATAATAGAAAACCCACTGCTAGAGAAATTTATATTCATAAACCTTGGTTATTACAGCAAATAAAGTTAGTCGATCCAAAATTTATATTACTTACTGGTTCTACTGCTATGAGAGCTATTTTAGAAGTTAAAGATCCTATAAGTAATTTAAGAGGTCAATGGATTAAAAAAGATGGGAGAGAAATTATGGTAATTTTTCATCCATCTTATTTGTTGAGATTTCCTTCAAAAGAAATCAATAAACCTTACCATCTAACTTTGAAAGACCTAGAGAATGTAAGTGGTAAACTATATGCCGTATAATTTAGTGAAATCCTTTTTGAATATCAAGAATTTTAATGTCATTAACTCAATCTAAAGAGGTTAATAGTCTCTCCAAAAGATATTCAACTCATATTGAGAGAAGGATAACTAGAACAGTAATGGTGGGTGATATAGCTATTGGAAGTGATTATCCTGTAAGAGTTCAATCGATGATAAATGAAGATACTATGGACGTCGAAAATGCTTACTTAGCTATCAAAAGACTTCATGATGTGGGTTGTGAAATAGTAAGGTTAACTGTCCCTTCCTTAGCACATGCCAAAGCAGTAGGAGATATAAAGGCAAAATTACTAGAAAATAATATCAATACCCCCTTGGTGGCTGATGTTCACCATAATGGTATGAAAATTGCAATGGAAGTTGCAAAACATGTTGATAAAGTAAGAATTAATCCTGGATTGTTTGTTTTTGAAAAATCAGACCCTACAAGAACTGAATATACAGATGAGGAATTTGAAACTATTAAGCAAACAATACTTAAAAGATTTACCCCTTTAGTTGAAGTTTTAAAGGCTGAAAACAAAGCTCTAAGGATTGGAGTTAATCATGGGTCTCTATCTGAGAGGATGCTTTTTACTTATGGAGATACGCCATTAGGAATGACAGAATCTGCGATGGAGTTCGTCAAAATTTGTGATGAGCTTGATTTTCATAACATAATTATTTCTATGAAAGCTTCTAGGGCTCCGGTCATGATGGCAGCTTACAGAATGATTGCAGATAGGCTTGACTCAGAAGGATATAACTATCCCTTACATTTAGGAGTAACCGAAGCTGGTGATGGTGATTATGGAAGGATTAAAAGTACTGCTGGAATTGGAACGCTTTTAGCAGAGGGATTAGGAGATACCATCAGGGTTTCCTTAACAGAAGCTCCAGAAAAGGAAATACCAGTGTGCTATTCAATTTTGCAATCTTTAGGATTAAGAAAAACAATGGTTGAATACATCAGTTGCCCCAGTTGTGGTAGAACACTTTTCAATCTAGAAGAAGTTGTAGATAAAGTTAGGAACGCTACCTCACATTTGACGGGTCTAGATATAGCAATAATGGGATGTATTGTTAATGGGCCAGGAGAAATGGCAGATGCTGATTATGGTTATGTTGGAAAAGGTAAAGGAACTATTGCCTTATATAGAAGAAAAGAAGAGATAAAAAGAGTACCTGAAGATGAGGGTGTTAATGCTTTAATCCAACTTATTAAGGATGATGGGAAGTGGATTGATCCTTAAGGATTTGTCAAATTTTTGAATTATAAATAAATTCTTTTTATAATAAAAAATATCGAATTACTTGAAGATAAGAAAATTGCTTAAAAAAAAATATATATTTCTGTTTGCGACATCCTTCTCTGGTTTATTTTTAAATAATTTTGCAGAGGCAACAGTTTTAAATAATAGTTATAAAGAAGTAATTGATCATGTTTGGCAAATTGTATATAGAGATTTTCTTGATTCAAACGGCAAATTTCAAAAGTCCAATTGGATTAATCTAAGAAAAGAAGTTTTATCAAAAACATATTCAGACAGCAATGAAGCATATGATGCGATTAGAGATATGCTTTCTAATTTAGATGATTCTTATACAAGATTTTTAGAACCTAAGGAATTTAATCAAATGAGAATTGATACCTCTGGCGAATTAACTGGAGTTGGTATCCAAATAGTTAAAGATAAAGAATCTGATGATTTAATAATTATTTCTCCCATAGAGGGCACCCCTGCATTTGATGCTGGAATTAAAGCTAGAGATAAAATATTATCCATAGATGATATTTCTACTGAAGGTATGAATATTGAGGATGCCGTGAAATTAATAAGAGGACAAAGAGGTACTAAAGTAAAGCTTGAAATTCTTAGAGGTTCTCAATCCTTTTTTAAGACTTTATCAAGAGAAAAAATTGAAATAAAATCTGTATCAAGTAAAGTCAATCAAACCAAAAATGGCTTATCAATTGGCTATGTAAGAATTAAACAATTTAATGCAAATGCATCCAAGGAAACTAGAGATGCTATTAAGGATTTAGAAACAAAAAAAGTCGCAGGATATGTTCTTGACTTGAGAAGTAATCCTGGAGGTTTATTAGAATCAAGCATTGATATCTCAAGGCACTTTATTAACAAAGGAGTAATAGTAAGTACAGTAAGTAAAGATGGTTTAAAAGAAACAAAAAAAGGAAACGGTCAAGCTCTAACAAAAAAGCCCTTAGTTGTCTTAGTTAATGAGGGTTCTGCTAGTGCTAGTGAAATAGTTTCTGGTGCAATAAAAGATAACAAAAGAGGAAAATTAGTTGGGAAGAAAACATTTGGTAAAGGTCTAGTTCAATCCATGAGAACTTTAGTTGATGGTTCAGGTCTAACTGTTACAGTCGCTAAGTATTTAACTCCGAATGGCACTGATATAAACAAATCTGGAATTATTCCAGACATAGAAGTAAGAATGAATATAAACCCTATACTTCAAAGAGAGATAGGAACTAGAAAAGATAAACAATATAGAGCTGGTGAAAAAGAGCTAATAAATATAATTAATAGAAAGAATCAGATAAGCGAATTTAATCCCGACACCACAAACCTTAATGCATTCCTAAAAATTAATAAGGAAGATAAAGTATTTTCATTAAATTAATTACTCATATCCAGCATTCTCTTTATTGGCACATAGGCTCTTCTTATTATTTCTGGGTCTAGTTCAATAGACGGGGAATTATTTTTCAAACAATCAAGAATTTTTTCTAAAGTATTTAATTTCATATATGGACACTCGTTACATTTACAACCTTCTACATCGGGAACTTCAATAAAAATTTTATTAGGTTCTTTCTTTTTCATTTGATGAATTATTCCAGGTTCAGTTAGTACCATATAAGTTTTAGATGGATCTTTACTTACGAAATCAAGCAGCTTACTTGTTGATCCAATAAAGTCTGAGAGAATTAGTAAATTTTGACTACATTCAGGATGAGCAATTACTTTTGATCCTGGATTTTGATATTTTAATTTTAGAAGTGCTTCTTCACTAAATGATTCATGAACAATGCAGCTGCCAGGCCATAATTTAAGATCTCTTCCTGAATTTTTCTGTACCCATCTCCCAAGGTTCTGATCTGGCGCAAATATTATCTTTTTATCTTCAGGTATCTTTTTAATTAATGAGACTGCATTACTGCTTGTACATATCAGATCACTTTGAGCTTTTACTTCTGCAGTGCAATTTATATAACTTACGACATAGTGATCTGGATTTTCTTCCCTGAATTTTTGAAATTTATCTGAAGGACAATCGTCTGCTAATGAGCATCCTGCGTCAATATCTGGTAATAGGACTGTTTTATTAGGGCTAAGTATTTTTGCGGTTTCGGCCATAAAGTGCACACCACAAAAAATTATTATATCTGCGTCATTACTTGCAGCTTTCCTAGATAGATCTAATGAATCGCCAATAAAATCTGCAATTTCCTGAATCTCTGGAGCTTGATAATAGTGCGCAAGAATAATTGCATTAGCTTTTCCGCAACGCTCCTTTATTTCAGAAATCAAATCCTCTTCGTTTTGAACTGATTTCTGTTTTGCAGTAGAAGTTATACTGGTCAGGATTTAGAATATCTCTAAATAGATTATATGCCTTTAAACAGAAAAAATTCTGACAAATTTAAAAATTGCTATTGTTGGTGACTGTCATGGTCAATGGTCTGAATTAGACTTGAAAGTTTTATCGATTATCAAACCAAATATTGTTTTATTTGTTGGTGATATTTCTGATGGAAGTGTCAAAATAATTAAAAAAATCAATGAGATCAAAATTCCTACTTTTGTGATTTTAGGAAATCATGATAGAGGGAAAGATTCTACAGGCGAAACTCTCTCAAAGCAGATACGTGTTCTTGGTGAAAAATATTGTGCATGGGATTTGAAAGTTTTTAATAATCAAATAAATTTATTGTCTGCTAGACCATGTAGTTCTGGCGGCGGCTATTATATTTCAAAAGAAGTTAAAGGCGTTTATGGACCTATAACCGAACAAGATTCAATAAATAAAATTATCAAATGTTCAGAAGAGGCAATTGAAGAAATACCTCTAATAATTATGTCTCATGCTGGTCCTTCGGGTTTAGGTTCAGAACCTAAAAGCATTTGTGGGAAAGACTGGAAATTACCCTCTTTAGATTGGGGAGATAGAGATTTGTCTGTGGCTATTTCTCAAATACAAAAGAGAAGAAAAGTTGATCTTGTGATTTTTGGTCATATGCACAACCGGCTTAAAAGAAATCTTGGTTTAAGAGAAATGTTTAAAATTGATAGAAAAGGAACAATTTATTTCAACACTGCTGTGGTGCCAAGATATAAAACTGATGAAGATGGGAAATTACTAATTAACTTTTCATGGATTGAGTTTGAAAAAAAGGGATTAAGTCATGTTTCTCATCGATGGTATTCAGAGTCTGGTGAAATTCGTGAAGAAGATAAATTTTTTTAGGATTAGATATTTTTGTTCATATTCTAAGTATTTTTGGGCTTTTCATATCTTGAAAATAATGTTTGAGACAAGATATAACCCGCAATTCCTGCGGCTGTAAAAGCTAAACCATTTTTAAATAAAGGTAATAAATCATTTGTTCTGGATATTATCGGTGCCAAACCAAAAATTCCAAATAACATTCCCCATAAAGGAGAAAGAAGAGCTAAAAATCCAATTGATATGACTTGACCTTCTTTTCTTGGAGCAGATGCAAAACCTGCTACTAAACCTCCAAGAATCGATGTACATAAAGTCCATATATATTGCTCTTTGGGTAGGCCAGGCACAACTTGGCATCCTCCTCTTTCGAGGCAAATCTTTACTGAATCAATTGCGTCTAATACTGCACCATCCTCACCGTGATCTTTAACATAATATTGGTTGCCAAATCTTGTTTGAAGTTCAACCCAAAATAACCTTGGCATAAAATTAAAATAAGCCTCTCCGACGTTAAAGTTCAGTAAATTTCCCCCTCTAGGATCCGCAACTATCAATAAACTTGTCTCATCTAAATCCCAATAGTCCTTTATTGCACTACCAGGCGAACTCTCAAACTGAGATAAATATTTAATTTTCCACCCACTTTCAATTTCTAGATTGTTGAGCTTTTCCTCTAAAGATTTTTTCTGATTAGGGCTTAATGTTTTAGCTAAATCAATTACTGGTGTTTTTTCTTCTGGTAAGAGATTTGGATTATTTATAGCGAAAACGGGTTTATGTGAAATTAAAACTAATATAGATAGAAATATTCCTAATAAATAGTTAATCTTTGAAGGCATAAATAAATTTTATCTCTTTAATATTTTCGCCGATGAATAGCTTACCCGCGAATAATCCAGATTGGTTAGTAAAAAAAATAATAAAAATGGGTGGAACTATAAGTTTTTATGACTTTATGAATTTTGCATTAAATGATCCTATTAATGGTTATTACGGCAGCGGTAAAGCTGAATTAGGCGTACGAGGCGATTTTGTCACATCATCCTCTTTATCTGATGATTTTGCTTTTTTGGTTGGTAAACAAATTGAAGATTGGTTGTTTCAGTTCAAAAGTTGTTTTTTATCTAATCAGAAATTAGCTGTAACTGAATTTGGAGCTGGAGATGGAAGCTTTATGAGTGGATTAATTAAATATTTTTTAGAAAACCGCAAGAATTTTTTAGAAGGAGTTTCTTTTGTAATTATTGAACCTAATGAAGGGATGGTAGAAAAACAAAAAAATAAATTGGAAGAATTTTTGAACTTAGGTATTGATATTTTATGGAAAGGTTTGGATGAAGTAGAGGAAAATAATATAAATGGAATAGTTATAGCAAATGAGGTTTTGGATGCTTTGCCAGTAGAGAGAATAACCTTCTCAAAGGGAAAATTAATTCGACAAGCAGTTTCTATAGACAAAAAATCTCATAAATTATTTTTTGATAAAATGCCAATTACAAGTGAATTAGAAAAAAGTTTTGAACTTGCTAAAAGTGATTTGGGAATTACTATTCCGCCAGAAGATGCTCTTGAAGGATGGACGACAGAATGGCATGTAGATAACTCAAAATGGTTAGAAGCTATTTATGGGAAAATCAATAATGGTATTTTATTTATAATTGATTACGCTAAAGAAGCTGAAAAATACTATAACTCTAAGAATTTTGATGGGACGATAGTTTCTTATGAAAATCAAAAAATGAAGAATAATGTCCTAGATTCTCCTGGAAATTGCGATTTAACATCTCATGTGTGCATAGAAACTCTAATTAATGATGCTGAGAATCTTGGATTTAATACCGATGGAATAACTAAACAAGGAGAGGCTTTGTTGGCACTTGGATTGGCAGAAAGACTTTATGGGATTCAGAAAGAATTTAAGGAGAATTTATCAAATGCTCTTTTAAGAAGAGAGGCATTACTTAGACTCGTAGATCCTGTATGCCTAGGTGATTTTAAGTGGTTTGTTTTTAATAAGTTTAATGAGAAGGAAATGAATATAAATTCAAACTGTTTGCGTTAGGAAAAAAACTTTAAAAATAATGAATCCTCTACGTCATCATATATATCAACTGCGCCAATTTCTTTCGGTAATATAAATCTCATTTTGCCATCACGAACTTTTTTATCGCCCATAAGTATTGTAAGAACGTCTTCTTTATTTATTTTGGGGATCTCGGTAGGAAGATCGTAACTCTTCAAAAGATTCTTTTGCCTCTCTAATTCATCTTTAGACCACAACCCTTTCTCAATTGCTATTTTACCCGCAATATTCATACCAATTGATATTGCCTCACCATGTAGAAATTTGCCGTATCCACATAAATTTTCAATAACGTGACCAAAAGAATGTCCATAATTCAATATTGCTCTAACACCATTTTCATGTTCATCTTGAGAAACAATATGAGACTTTGTTTTTATTGAACTATTAATTATTTTAATTAAATATTCATTCTTGAGATTTATAAGTTCATTCTTGTTTTTTTCAATTTCTAAGTATTCGAAAAGTTCTTTGTGTCTTATTACTCCGTATTTTATTACTTCGGCCATGCCTGCATTAAATTCTCTTTTGGGCAAACTTTTTAAAGTTTCTGGATCAATAAAAACTGCTTTAGGTTGATTGAAAGCCCCAATTAAATTTTTACCTTTTGGATGATTTACTCCTGTTTTTCCTCCCACAGATGAATCAACCATTGATAATAATGTTGTTGGAATCTGAATATATTCGATACCTCTGAGCCAAGTCGCTGATGCAAAACCACTTACGTCTCCAACAATTCCTCCTCCAAGGGCAATAATTATTGAATTTCTATCTAACCCAAATTCAAATGCTATATCATAGATTTCACTTAAGGTTTTTAAGTTTTTAAATGATTCCCCAGCCTTGATAAGGAACATTTTGGCCTGAAATTGATTATCTTTTAAATTATTTAAGAATTTTTCTCCATACAAATTTGATATTTCTTCATTTGAAATCACAAGTATTTTTCTATTATTTGTTATTCCAATTTTTAAGAGTTCTTCGCTGATATTATTCAGTATCCCTGCTTCTAGAGTTACTTCGTATGACTTATCACCTAATGGGACTAATATTTTTCTCTTATTCACAATTGATTACCTAGTTGAAATTTATAAATATTTGGTATTGAATCCCTTATATATTAGCAAAATCTAAGCTCTAGATACTTAAAAATTCAGTTGTTAAGAATTAGAAATGGTAATAAAATCATGCTATGAGTTTTAAAAAAAATACAAACGATATTAAGAAAAATTATTCCCTAGGAATAATTGGAGGTGGTCAACTGGCCTTGATGTTAACCGAGGCAGCAAAAAAAAGAGATTTAGAAGTATGTGTGCAAACAAAATCTTGTGATGATCCTGCTGGTTCAAAAGCAGATCATGTCATAGAAGCTGATCCTTTAAAGATAAGAGGAAATAAATCATTAATTAATGAGTGTGAAAAAATAATTTTTGAAAATGAATGGATAAAAATTGATAAATTAAATTTAATTGACAATAACGATATTTTTGTTCCAAGCCTTAATGCAATTAAGCCATTAGTAGATAGGTTTTCTCAAAAAAAATTAATAGATAGAATGAATATTCCCTGTCCAAAATGGATAAGTATTGAAGATTTTAAAAATCTCTCGGATGAGGAAATCAATAATTGGACTTTTCCTCTAATGGCAAAATCAAATAAAGGTGGATATGACGGCAAAGGGAACAGAAAAATAAAGACAAAAGAAGATTTAGATTCTTTTTTAACAGAGAAAAATTCTGATGAATGGTTAATAGAAGAATGGATAGACTATGAAAAAGAACTGGCTCTTGTTGGTTCGAGAGATAGGACCGGTAAGATAAGATTCTTTCCAATAGTTGAGACATTCCAATCAAACCATGTTTGTGATTGGGTTCTTGCACCTGGAACAACCGAATATGATTTGAACTTATTTGCAATAAATATTTTCTCTTCAATAGTCAATGAACTTAATTATTTTGGAGTTTTAGCTATTGAATTCTTCTATGGAGATAATGGTCTTTTAATTAATGAAATAGCTCCTAGAACTCATAACTCTGCTCATTTCTCCATTGAAGCTTGCACTTCAAGTCAGTTTGATCAATATGTTTGCATTTCATCTGGGATAATGCCACCTGAAATTAAAATGAACTGTGAAGGTGCAATTATGATAAATCTACTGGGGTTAAAAAAGAATTTCCCAATCTCAATGGAAACCAGAATTAAAATGTTATCTGAAATTGAGGGTTCTAATATTCATTGTTATGGAAAAACTCGCGAAATTCTGGGAAGAAAAATGGCTCACATCACATTTTTATTAAATGGAGAAACGCATTCAGAAAGATATGATGAAGCTCAAATTTTATTAACTATGGTAAGAGACATTTGGCCATCTCCAAATGCATAAAAAAATAAGTTAGAGTTAGATTACTGAATCTTTGGTTAAGTTCTTCTTTATGTGCTCTGATCTGACTTTCTTTCGACGTGAGGAGACTGTCGTGATGCGGTAGTAAACCGATCTTGTAATCGGAAACGAAAGCCCACTTTGAATCCTCTTCTGGCTTTTCCAGGTCGATGCAGCAGAGAACTAACGGGGATCCGGTAAACCTCTTAAAAACTTGTTATATCAACGGTTTTTGAGGGGTCTTTTTATTGCTATTATTAGGGTGCCTTACCAGAGTGCCTTACCAAACTGCCTTACCAGCATGCCTTGCCAAATTAATAAATTGAAATAAAGTGAGTTATAATTACGCTTTTTATATATAGTGATAGATCAAAAGAAGCTTGAATTAGAGATATTTGAATTGTTTTATAGCTTTTCCAAGGGGAAAAAGCTTATGGGTGCCTTACCAGTGTTGTAGCTGTAATAATAGTAATAGTAGCTATTTACAGCTAATATTTGGTAAGGCAAGCATATTTAACTTTTCAGATTTCAGCTTATCCAGGGCTTATTGAGAATGGATTTATTTAAATTAAAGGTCATTTCTTGAGCTCCTTTCATACATCCTCCTGATGGGTAGCTGATAACTTTTTTTGATATCGCACCAATACCAATAGCTAAAATTCCAATACCTAATATGGCTTTTGATCTATTACTTGCAAGAAGAGATTTCATTAAAAGTTTGTAATTGTCTTTATGATAGAAGCGATGAATTTTGTTCTGTGGATTTCAAGCGGCTTCTGGGGCAAAGATCCTACTGTTTTCTCTCCAGTATCTACAGCCCTTAATGAGATGATCACCTTGAGGAATAAGCTTTTGATGAAACGGACAGGTAAGGATGGTGACACAAGAACTTGTCGTGCTGTACCTGAAGTGATTGCAAGTAATACATATCTTCCGTCGTTTTCTTATTAATGTCTCTTCCTTTAAATAGTCCCATTCCTCCCAGTCCTCCATAATAAAATAGTACAAGTGTACTAATATTTATAGCAATAAAATTAGCTATTGGTCAACAATTAGTTCTCGATGGGGTGATGGGGGGAATCTCCAGGTTAAAAAGGTATATATTTACCTTCAAACATTTTTCATTTTTTTTTGATCTTTCTATAACTAGCGAAATAAGGGTCTGAATCATCTAAGTGGTAGAAAACTTCTAACTCTTCGGTGCTAGCCATTTTTAATCTAATTTTTTCTGCCTTATGTAATAGAGAAATTGCTTCCTTCCTACCAATAGAATTACTAGCTCTCTCCATCAAAGACACATACCTCTTAGCGAGGTGTTTGTGCTTGTTCATTTAAGTAGTTAATTAATATTAGGTTCTTAACCCGTTCCAACATAATAATAATATATTCCCTTAAATAGCTGTGGTTATTGCATGGTTCGGTTTAGCTAAATAATTTATCAATAGGGATTGGATGCGGGCTATTCATGCTGGACGGCAAATCCCTTATTAATTTACCTAGATTGTAATTTTCTAAGTTTCAGTTGATTTCTCACATACATACTTTTTTGATGATTTTGAGTTGGCGTTTTTCTTTGACGTTTATTTTGAGTATTGTTTGTACCTCCAATTTTTAAAGAGGTAATTCTTTTTCTTAATTTGTTTTTGAATTGATTGATTTTCATAGGCTTGTTATTAGTAATTTCACAATCCATTCACTCATTAACAATCTTGCTTTATCAGCATCATTAAATTCCAAAAAATACTTGACCCTGTCATGAGCTGATTCAGCTATTTCACCTTTAGACCAGAAACGAATGCGCTTAGTATGCTGACAGTTCTCTCTGGTAATTTCTTTAGGTTCTTTGTTCATTTTGAATAAATAAAAGTGGATTAAATGTATTTGGGTTTTGGTGATCTTGGCTTAGCTAAGTCAGATAGTATTTTTAATTGATGTTGTATTGGTTCTAGCTGGGATCGCAATACATCATCAACAAATACTTTATCGTTATCAATTTGCTCAACTATTAGTTTTAGCTCTTGAATTAATTTTTCTTGTGTTGGCTGAATTTTTTCGTAATCAATATCAGTTGAGTCCTGATGTATTAAAAACTTCCCATCATTTACTGGCATCTCAAATACTTCACCTTTGTTATGTCCTAAGGCAGATTTAAACTTTGGTTGGAATTGTTTATCAAAGAATCCACCGAGATAACCTCTCATGGCTTTGATAGAAGGTAAGCTTTTGTATTTTTTAAAATACTTAAGACTGTCATATCCAAGACCAGTGCCAGTTGATCTTGCAATTACGACTAAATGAGAAATAGATGCAGCTTCAGCTAAAGGATGCCAGTCAGAATGACTATTAAATAACCTTTTGTACTCTTTGTAGGCAAGAAGATTATTGCTAATAACATCTTGAGACCAACCTTCCTCATTCATAGCTGTTGTTAAAGCTCTATGTTCTTTTGATCTTTGAGGATAACTACTTTTATATTCAGCAATTTTTCCAATAATTATCATTCTTTCTTTTTGTGCTTTTTGACGAGCTTCAAGGTAAGACAAAACATTAGCTTTTATATCATTAATTAATTGACCAAACTCAGCAGAGTGTTCTGAATTAATTATTTTTATTAAAGACATATTTAACATTTGTGCAACTGAGAATCGTGACGTCACGAAACTCTATAAACCGCAACCCGTAACTTGTCTGCGATAAACGGTTGTTATTTGGATAAATAAGTTTTTGTCTTAGTTAAGACTTACTTTTTGAGTTCTCCTGTTTAGATAACACTTCTTCTCCTCTGTATAGGTAACGGTTCAGTCTCCCCTGTATAGATAACGGTACCCCTTCCCCCTGTATAGGTAACGGTTCGTTCTTCCTGTATAGATAACGGTTCAGTCTCTCCTATATAGATAATTATTCAGTAAAGAATATCATTGGCAACAATATTAAAAATATGAAAATGGGGCTAATAAATAGCCCCAAGCGATCAACTGTCAATCGATAGAATTTTACATCAAGAGAGATGTTCTACCGCACCAAAATCAACCAGAACTTCTCCTAATTGATGACGATTTTCATAGAGCCATTTTGCAAAGGCTTTTGAATCAAAAAAAGAAAAACGATCATGAATTGAAGATCTTTTGAAAAAACACTCTAGTTTTTTAGAAGCTTCTTTGATTTTTTGTTCTTTTTGAAGATGCTTTTCAGCTTCTTCTTTGGTGTCAAAAGTTTGACCTTCGACAGTAAATGTTGATTTTATAGATGCCAACATTGCATCTTCTTTTACAGCACTAATAGCCATAATGTTTCTCCTGTTTGGGTAATGTAGTTATAGGTAAAGTATTAACTTTCTTATGACTGTTTTTCTTCGTAAGACAGCCAACGATTGAATAGAAGGGAATTACAGCTCCACTTGAGTGGGCAACCTAATAATTGAATAATATATTTTTTTTATTTTTATGTCAATCAAGAGAAGATCTTTCTCCTTCTACAGTATTTTTTCCTGGAGAAAAGGTCAAAAAATCTCTATATCTAAAATAAAACTCTTTAAAACTTTCGCCAATTTTTTGGAATCCTTTTATTTTATCTCCGTCACCATCGGTAATTTTTTTTACTAATTTTGGACCCCCTGGTTTTATATTTTTTATATCTTTAACCAAAGGGAAAATTATTTCTTTTTCATTTTCTGGATTCTTATATGGGATGTCATTTTTATTAAAAAAGTCTATTAGTTCTAGGAATAAGTCTTCAAGTTTAGTCTTTTTAATAGATAACTCGACTTTTGATCTGGCTTCTTTTTCAGAAGCATCATTTCTAATCATTTGTAAAGCTATATCATTTTCTTTTTCAAGATTAGTAAATTTTGTTGATAAAACTTTAGCAGTATTTAATAATTCATCCCAGTAAGGATCTGAGGCATCAGTATAGATTGGGAGAATAACTTTTTTTTTATTTTGTAGCTGTTTAAAATGGGAATGAAAGATTTCCTTTAAAATTTTTTTTGTATTATTAATTTCCCTACCCTCTTCTGTTAATGTAGGCTTCAACTCGGGTGTAAAAGGTTCCGCTAAATTAACTTTGAATCCCAAATCTTTTGCTAACAGATAGTTCATATAAATATTTATTATTTCTCTGGATCTTGGATATTCGGATAATTGAGCCATATAAGATTCATACTCAGCAGGAAAATTAAACCGAGCAAATCGAGCGTCTCTTTCTGTTTTATAATCTATTGAGTTCTGATCTAATTCTTTATAAATATCCTCTATTTCTTCAAAATATAAAGATTTAGATTCAGTTATGTAGGTCCAAGGGTAACCGGGAATTACTGGTTCTTTCATCGCTGGAAGGAGATACGCTAAAGGTACAAAACCTTCAGGTTTAGATTTCATCATTTCTGCAATATTGTCTGGCGGGTCAAACTCTACTCCAATCATTTCTAAAAATATTAGGTAACCTGGCTCATTTTCTATACTTGAAACTGGAAAAGAAAAATCTAATTTAGCTCTTTCTTCAAAGTTTTTTTTAGTAAGTGATATTTTTAAAAGTGCATCTATATGATTTATGTATCCAATACATTTTTTCATTGATTCATTAATACGAAAGAAATCTGATTCCCTTAAATCAGATAATTTAGTCGTAATTGTCATATGAAAATAACTTTTAGATTAATTTTACAATACGAAAAATAAAAAACAATTTGGATATTTAATTCTAAAAAGATTTATTAAATTTAGAAATTAGTAAAAAAAATAAAATAATCGTTTTAGGGCATACAGTCTCGCCATCTTTAGAAAAGATTATCTAAATATAAAGGTGAAATACAATTTCTAAAAATAAATATATTGACATCTATAAATTTGTGCTATTCTATTTTATATAAATATTTCTAAAATGTAGAATTTATGAAAACTTATTCGAAAAAGCACTTCAAAACTAATTCTGGTACTGAATCACAATTAATAAAGAATTCTATTGATGGTTCTAAAAATAGTTTCCTGAATGAATCTATTCAATTAGATAGGTGTTGGAGAAATAACCCACATGTCCCCGATAGCGAGTACTACAGCCATGAAAATTAAACCTTTGGGTGTATTTGTTAAGGACTTTCCTTTTGATTCATATGATTTTTCTACTAGTGGTGTAGAAAATAATTTTGATATTGGAATTGTGGGGAAAGTGTTTCAAACACTTAAACATAGTAATAAAGGACATTACGTTAACGCTCCAGTCTGGGTGGGGCACATTAAATGCCTTCTTCTTATCTGTTGTGGTCCGAATTCTGATTTTAGTTATAAAACTGCGCTTTCTCTTGAAGGGTTGCCTATAAAACTAAATCAGCAAAAAGAAAATTTATATTTAATCAATTCTTTTGATGACGTTATTGATAAAGAAGCTAGGGAGAATTTGAAGGATATTGATGCTGGCAAAAAGGAATTTGTCCCTGTTGGAACAACTGCAACTGGTCCTATTACTAATGTAGAAGATTCAGCTGAGGAAGATATCCCTGTTGGAACAACTGCAACTGGTCCTATTACTAATGTAGAAGATTCAGCTGAGGAAGATATCCCTGTTGGAACAACTGCAACTGGTCCTATTAATAATGTAGAAGATTCAGCTGAGGAAGATATCCCTGTTGGAACAACTGCAACTGGTCCTATTACTAATGTAGAAGATTCAGCTGAGGAAGATATCCCTGTTGGAACAACTGCAACTGGTCCTATTAATAATGCAGAAAATTTTGGTGAGGTAGAAGTTCATAAAGTAACTAATACTTCTGCTCATGAAATCAAGTCTGAC
>QCRH01000002.1 GCA_003211955.1 Prochlorococcus sp. AG-459-O09
AATATACTTTCCCCAAATTTTTTTGTGAATAATATATTTTTTTGATTTTTGAGTCCAAAAAGTTCTCCCTCATATTGAAATTTTTTTTCTTTAAAATCATTACTAAAATTAATACTTTTTTTGATCAATTTTTTATCTGATGATGCAATTATATAATTATCTTCGGTTCTGTATATAAAGTTAAGGAAATTTATTTTGTTTTCTCTATTAACTGAAACTATCTCATTAATCTGATCAATTTTATTAGGCAAATTTAATAAATCGTCTATTGTTTTTTCTGGTTTAATTTTAAAAACAATCAAAATATCATCTTTAAGCTTTGTATTATTTTCAAAAGTTGAGATTATTAGTTCATTATTATAGATATCTTGTAATTTATTGTTTCCTAGATCTATACCTAAGTAATCTAATACAGACTCTTTTATTAAAACAAAGTTATCTCGATTTGTTGGATTTTTATCTTTTTCATTATTATTAACAATATTAAAACTATCTAAATTTGAAATAAATAATAATTTATTGTTTTCAGGTATATATTTTAAGATATTTAGTTGCTCAATATTTGAACTTTGCTCCTTATTTTTATTAGCAGAAACTTTTTTAAAACCAAAAAAAAGTAATAAAGATAATAATAGTATTATTGTTACTACTCTAAGTTTCATTATAAATGTTTATTTTTATTTTTAACAATAAACTTCCTACTGCAACTTAATTTATTAAATTGTAAATAACACATAATTTATCCTATAAATTGGGAAGTTATCCAAAATCTATAAATGCTTCTAGTCTCAATGATTGGTTTAATTCTGAGAAAGAAGATCCAGTTTTGATTGATGTAAGAGAACAGTCAGAGCTTGAACTAGCTTGTTTCTCAAAAGAATTTTTACATATACCAATTAGTAAAGTCTCATCTGAATACGTTGAAGAAATATTTGCTGGTTTATTAGATAGAGAAATTGTAGTTACCTGTCATGCAGGAATAAGAAGTTATAACTTTTCTCAATGGTGCTTGGATAATAATATTGTGAAAGAAATATGGAATTTGGAGGAGGGTATTGATGGATGGAGTAGATATATTGACCCATCAATTCCAAGGTATTGATTAAATATCTAATGAAGATGCAACAGTATTAACATCTTTGTCGCCTCTACCAGAGCAATTGATAACTATATGAGTATCTTTTTCAAGAGTAGGGCATAATTTATCTAACCAAGCAAAGGCATGGGAAGTTTCTAGTGCAGGTATAATTCCTTCTAGTTCACTAACAAGTCTTAAAGCATATAAAGCTTCTTGATCTGTGACTGATCCATATTCTGCTCTACCTATATCTTTTAAATGGCTATGTTCAGGTCCTACACCGGGGTAATCTAAACCTGCACTTATTGAGTGAGCTTCTTGTACTTGACCATTATCATCTTGCAAGAGAAGACTCATTGATCCATGCAAAATTCCAACTGACCCTTTAGTTATAGTTGCAGCATGTTTGTCAGTATCAACTCCGCTTCCTGCGGCTTCAATTCCAATAAGACGAACAGAAGTTTCTTTAACAAAAGGATGGAAAAGCCCCATTGCATTTGATCCCCCACCTACACAAGCAAGCAAAATATCGGGAAAAGATCCAAATGATTCCAAACATTGTTTTTTAGTTTCTTCACCTATAACGGCATGAAAATCTCGCACAATCTTTGGGAAAGGGTGTGGGCCGGCAACAGATCCTAAAATGTAGTGTGTGGTTTCGACATTAGAAACCCAATCTCTAATGGCTTCACTAGTAGCATCCTTAAGTGTTGCAGTTCCAGAATTTACAACTTTAACTTCAGCTCCTAGAAGTTTCATTCTGAAAACGTTAAGTGATTGCCTTCTTATGTCTTCAGCACCCATATAAATAATACATTTCAAGCCAAATCGCGCACAAACAGTAGCCGTAGCAACTCCATGCTGACCTGCTCCAGTTTCTGCAATTATTCTTTTTTTGCCCATTCTTATTGCCAATAAAGCTTGTCCAAGGGCATTATTAATTTTGTGAGCACCAGTATGATTTAAATCTTCTCTTTTAAGCCATATTCTTGGAGTTGCTTGTTTAGTTTTGTAATGTTCAGTAAGTCTTTTGGCTTCATAAAGTGGTGTTTCTCTTCCTACATAAGTCTTAAGTAGATGATTTAATTCTTCTACAAAAAGTTTATCTTTCCATGCATTAGATGCAGCTGTTTCAAGCTCAAAAAGAGCAGGCATAAGTGTTTCAGGAACATATTGACCACCATATTTTCCAAATCTTCCCTCTTTGGAGGGTTGATCTAAATCGTCATTTTTATAGTTTTGATCTTTGCGAGAAAATGTACTTACCACTTTTTCTATAGAATAAGTATTAACTAACTATAGATTATATTGAAAATAATGGGAAAAAAGAATTGGATCGAATTTGAAAATCAAGAAAAAAAATCTGAAGAAACTGCTAAGGCAGAGTCTTTTAATAAAAGATCAAAATTAAATATTTCAAAACAAAAAAAAGGTAAAAAGGGCAAGACTATAACTTTGATTAGAGGATTTGGTACTGAGGATGAAATCTTCTTAAAAGAATTACTAAAAAAAATTAAAGTTTTTTGTGGGACTGGAGGAACATTAATTGATAGTAATATCCAATTACAGGGTGATATGGTATCGCAATCAATTGAGTTTCTTCGTAAAGAGGGATTTCATAATTTATGAAGCAAGGGTTAGGATAGGTTTTTAATTTTGATGATCCAAACAATGAAAGAACAAGATCAAACAAAGTCAACCAATATAAAGTGGCACAATTTAACTATTGATAGAGAAAAGTTAGAGAAAATGAGAGGTCATAAAGGAATGGTTATCTGGTTTACAGGTTTATCTGGCTCTGGTAAGAGTACTTTAGCCAACGCTTTAAATGAAGTTTTACACTTAGATGGGTTTTCGACTTATGTGTTGGATGGAGATAATATCAGGCACGGTTTATGTAAAGATCTTGGTTTTTCGGATGAAGATAGAGAAGAAAATATACGAAGAATTGGAGAAGTTGCGAATTTATTTTTGAATGCTGGGATAATAACTATTACAGCATTCGTTTCACCATTTATTAGCGATAGAGATAAGGTAAGAAAAATTATTGGATCTAAGGATTTTATTGAAGTTTATTGTGCTGCTAATATCACAGTTTGCGAAAAAAGGGATACTAAAGGTCTTTATAAAAAAGCACGTTTGGGTGAAATTAAGGATTTTACAGGGATTTCTAGTCCATATGAAGCTCCTCATAATCCCGAAATTGTTGTTGATACAGGTTCGTTAGATTTAAATGATTCTCTTGAAAAAGTTATTAACTACCTTAAAAAAGAAAACTTTCTTAAAAAGGCCTAATAGAAAAATATTAGTTCACTTATTTTGAAGATAATTGTCAGGTCCAACAGTTGACAACTTACTATTTTTAGTTCTTACCTGTTTATGTAGATTTTCTCTGAATTCTTTTAAATTTTTCTTTATAGATTCATCAAATAAACTGATCATCTCTATTGCCAATAATCCAGCATTCTGACCTCCATTAATTGCAACTGTTGCAACTGGTATCCCAGAAGGCATTTGAACGATTGATAAAAGAGAATCAATCCCCTTAAGTGTCTTACTCTCTACTGGGACTCCAATTACAGGAATACAAGTTATGGATGCCAGCATTCCTGGAAGATGAGCAGCACCTCCAGCACCGGCAATTATTACTTTTATGTTTTCTGATTCTGCATTTTTTGCATATTCCATCATTTCAATAGGTGTTCGATGAGCAGAAAGTATACAAACTTCAGTTTTTATTCCAAATTCTCTCAAAATATCAATTGCTGGTTTCAATGTTTTTAGATCTGAATCACTACCCATTACGACAGCAATTTTATAAATATCTTTAGAATTCAATTCTGACAAAATAACAAATCAATTCTTTCCTATAATGGCGTGCAATTAATTTGGCGCCAGTTGGTTAATATAAAAAGAATAAATTTTCATAGAATAATATGACTCCAAATAAGATTATCGAAAAAAGTGAAGTTAAGGAGTATTTTAATGGAACTGGCTTTGAAAGATGGAATAAAATTTATAGCAAATCTGATGAAATTAACACAGTTCAGAAAAATATTAGGAAAGGTCATCAAAAAACTGTAGATGATGTAGTCTCATATATCAAAAATTATCCTGAACTAACAAAAAAAAGTTATTGTGATGCAGGCTGTGGTGTAGGAAGTCTATCCATACCTTTACTAAGACTTGGTATAAAAGAACTACAGGTGAGCGATATTTCTTCTGAAATGATTAAAGAAACAAAGAAACGCATTAATGAATTAGGTTTGAATCAAGGTAAAATTAAATATGAAGTTTGTGATCTGGAAAAATTAAAAGGATTATTTGATGTTGTAGTTTGTTTGGATGTATTTATTCATTATCCTCAACCGGTCGCAGAAGAAATGGTTCAACATCTATGCGATTTAAGCAAAGAAAAACTAATCGTTAGCTTTGCTCCTTATACTCCAGTTCTTGCTGTTCTAAAAAATATTGGGAAATTATTTCCTGGGCCAAGTAAAACTACAAGAGCATATACATTGAAAGAAAAGGGTATTATTAATGCTGCTAAAGAAAGAGGATTTAAACTTGTCAAAAAGAAATTAAATCAAGCTCCTTTTTATTTTTCAAAACTAATTGAATTCGAAAAAATTAAATAATCTATTTTACTAAATGATTTTCAAGTGCATAACGAACTAATTCGGTTCGGCTAGATGTACCTGTCTTGATAAAAAGTCTACTTACATATTTCTCAACATTTCTAATAGATGTTTCAAGCTGTCTTGCAATTTCCTTGTTCATCAGTCCCTCTGCTACTAGTTGAAGCACACTTGCTTCTCTTGGAGTAAAACTAGGAAGATCTATTTTATTTTCTGGATTAATCTGGTTTTGGTCTGTGAGCATAGATTTTATTTCAGTAATTTGTTTTGCCATTTTGCTTACATCAATATCTGCGAATCGTGCTGCTTCTTTTAGTAAACGTTCTTGTCTGTTGATTACATTTTTGACTCTTGCAGCTAATTCATCGGGATCGAAAGGTTTGGAAATATAATCATCAACTCCTGCAAGATAACCTTCGGTTCTGTCCAAGGTCATTCCTTTTGCAGTTAGAAAAATAACTGGAGTTCCTCCTAATTTTTCATCCTCTCTAATTTTTTCTAATAAAGCATAACCGTTGGCTCGAGGCATCATAACATCGCTAATTATCAAATCGGGGAAAACTGTTTGCGCTTTTTCCCAACCATCCTCTCCATCAACTGCAATAAATATTTCAAAGCCTTCATCTTCTAAAAATGTTTTAACAGCTGTTCTTAAACCAGGCTCATCATCAACTAATAAAATTCTTGATTTTCTTACCGGTTCATTACTTATTTGATTAATTTCATTCATTTTTTAAATTCTTGAATTTGATTTTCTAGTAATAAACAGAATTTTATATACTAAACATAATGCTTTCAACTCCTATACTACTAGACTATCAATCTTCGACTCCTTGCTCTAAAGATGTTGTTGATTCTATGAAACCTTTTTGGAGTGAGATATTTTCTAATCCTTCAAGCAAATCTAATTTGGCAGGAATTAACGCAAGTGCCATATTGGAAGCCTCAAGAGAAAAAATAGAACAAAATTTATCTCTTAAGAATAAAAAAGTTATTTTTACAAGTGGGGCAACTGAATCTAATAACTTAGCTTTATTAGGTTTTGCTAGAAATTACTATAAAAAAACAGGAAATTATGGACATATCATTACCTTAAAAACGGAGCATAAAGCTGTTTTGGAGCCCATAAACCAACTAAATAATGAGGGATTTATGGTTACAGAAATTAACCCTGAGAAAGATGGCTTAATTTCAGAAGAACAATTTAAAAAAAATATAAGAGAAGATACATTTCTGGTTAGTGTCATGTTGGCAAATAACGAAATAGGAGTTATTCAGCCCATAGAGAATATTTCAAAGATATGTAAATCTAGAGGAATAACCTTTCACTCTGATTTTGCACAATGTTTAGGTTATATCGAGTTAGACAATCTTTTATCAGATGTAAATATGATAACGATGAGTTCTCACAAAATATATGGTCCTAAAGGGATAGGGCTTCTTTTGATTGATGAAGAAATTAATCTTGAGCCTTTAATTATAGGAGGAGGTCAGGAATATGGTCTCAGGTCTGGTACATTACCTCTTCCTTTAGTAGTTGGCTTTGCTAAAGCAATAGAGATAGCAGTTTTTAATCAAAAAAATAATGCTGAAAAATTACTTTCGCATAGAAATAAACTTTTAGAGGGGTTGTTAAAAAATAATTCTGGTTTATTAATTAATGGCTCTATAGAAAAAAGATTGCCTCACAATTTAAATTTAACTGTATTGGATTTAAACGGAGCAAAGTTTCATAAACTTTTAAAATCTAAAATAATTTGTTCTACTGGATCTGCATGTAGTAATGGTGAACCATCTCATGTTTTACTAGCCTTAGGTAGATCTCTTAAAGAGGCAGAATCTTCACTAAGGTTAAGTATTGGATTAAGCACTAATTCAAAAGACATAAAACAAGCAATTCATATTCTTACAAATACGATCAGATTATTACGATAGAAATTATTGGCTTTTAATTTAATTGAGCAATTCTTAATTTTCCACTTCTAGCTCTTTTATTTAGTTCGACTTCTTGTTCGGAAGGAGTTATTGGCTTTTTTGTCAGGTTTTTTAGTCTTTGATCATTCTTAAAAGAACTTTTAACTAACCTATCCTCAAGGGAATGAAAACTAATAATAGAAATAATACCCCCTGGCAAAAGCCATTCAGGTACAACCTGCAAGAATTTTTCTAATACTTCAATTTCTTTATTAACAGCAATTCTTAGTGCTTGAAATGTTCTTGTTGCTGGGTGTATTTTTTTATATCTTTGTTTTGGTGGGAAGCAGCCTGCAATAGAATAGGCTAATTCTTTTGTCCCAGAATATTTCCCATTTTCATTCAAATCCTTTTTTATTTTTCTAGCAATCTTTCTTGATAATCTCTCTTCTCCATATTTATAAATTAGGTTAGCTAGATCTTTTTCATTTAAAGCCTCAATTAATTTCTCTGCATCAACCTCAAGAAAAGGATTCATGCGCATATCAAGTGGACCATCTTTTTGGAAACTAAATCCTCTTTTAGGGTCATCAATTTGGTTACTATTTACTCCAAGATCTGCAATCACAAAAGAAACTTTTTCTTTTGGCACAAAATCCGCAAAATTTGTAGCCCTAATATCAAGCCTATTGTTAAATTCATCAAGTTTTTTTGATGCTGATTTTCTTGCGAATGGATCTTGATCAAGTCCAATTATATTTAAATCCGAATATTTTCTTAATAAATGATAAGAGTGCCCACCTCCGCCTAAAGTTGCGTCTATTCCTGTAAGTTGATTGTTATGGATTAAAGGGTAATGCTCTAATGAGGCCATAATCTCATCTGTCATAACTGATTTATGATTGAAAAAAGATGAATCAGATAGGTCAGTTTGCATAACTTTCGACTAAGATTTATTTAGAAGTAAAATTTCGAATGGCTCAGCTAGAGACTAGAACAGAACCAATGGTGGTCAATTTTGGCCCTCACCATCCCTCAATGCATGGGGTTTTAAGGTTAGTTGTAACTCTTGATGGTGAGAATGTCATTGATTGTGAGCCAGTAATTGGATATTTACATAGAGGTATGGAAAAGATAGCTGAAAATAGGACAAATGTAATGTATGTCCCTTATGTAAGCAGAATGGATTATGCAGCAGGAATGTTTTATGAAGCTATTGTAGTAAATGCTCCTGAAAGATTAGCTAATATTCCAGTTCCTAAAAGAGCTAGTTACATCAGAGTTCTAATGCTGGAACTTAATCGTATTGCTAATCATCTTTTATGGCTCGGTCCCTTTTTAGCAGACGTAGGAGCTCAAACTCCATTTTTCTATATTTTTAGAGAAAGAGAAATGATTTATGATCTCTGGGAAGCTGCTACTGGACAGAGACTGATAAATAATAATTTCTTTAGGATAGGTGGTGTCGCATGTGATCTTCCATACGGATGGTTAGAAAAATGTATAGACTTTTGTGATTGGTTTGGACCTAAAATTGATGAATACGAAAAATTAATCACAAATAATCCAATTTTTAGAAAAAGAATTGAAGGTTTGGGAACAATACAAAGAGACCAGGCAATTAATTGGTCTTTGTCTGGGCCAATGCTTAGAGCTTCTGGAGTTTCCTGGGATTTAAGGAAAGTCGATAGTTATGAATGTTATGACGATTTTGATTGGCAGATTGCTTCAGAAAAAGAAGGTGATTGTTATGCGAGATATAGAGTAAGAGTTGAAGAGATGAGACAATCACTAAGCATCATTCGCCAAGCCTGCAAAATGATTCCAGGAGGTCCAACAGAAAATTTAGAAGCTCAAAGAATGGCGACTGAAGATAAGAAGAGTGAAATATTTGGTATTGACTATCAATATGTAGCTAAGAAGGTTGCTCCAACGTTTAAAATTCCTAACGGAGAATTGTATACAAGATTAGAATCCGGCAAAGGTGAAATAGGTGTATTTATTCAAGGAAATAATGAAGTGACACCATGGAGATTTAAAATCAGAGCAGCTGATTTAAATAACCTGCAAATATTGCCTCATATTCTTAAAGGTGCAAAAATCGCAGATATTATGGCAATCCTTGGCTCAATAGATGTCATTATGGGATCTGTTGATAGATAATAATTTTAAATGAAATCCGCTGATTGGTTAATATTGCAGAAGAAGGTAAGATTTGGTGATTGTGATTCTGCAGGTGTAATCCATTTTCATAACTTATTAAAGTGGTCGCACGAAGCTTGGGAACAGAGTATTGAAATTTATGGGATTCCTTATCAAGATATTTTCCCAGATTTTTCTATACGTAAAAGTCAAATTATTTTTCCCATAGTAAATTGCGAAGCGAACTTTCTTGCGCCTATAAAAATTGGAGATTTCTTAAAAGTAAAAATTGCCCCTCAAAAAATTAATACTCATTTGTTTCAAGTAAATAGCTTTTTTATAAAAAATGGAAATAAAGTAGCAGAAGGAAAAATAATACATTGTTCTTTAGATGTTGATTCAAGAAATAAAATAGGACTTCCCGATCAGTTAGAAAGATGGATAGAGGCCTCAAATGTAAGTACAAATTTAAAAGAATGCTAATTATTATTTTTTAAATTTATAGTTTATTTTTTCTGTAATGGTATTTTTGTTTTTAACAATCCACCTTTCAGGTTTTTCATGTTTAGGCCAACTTTGAGAAAATTTTTGTAATAAATTTAATGAATTTTCAATATTTTTATGATTTGTAAGTTTTCTAAATTCAACAATTATTTTAATTTTATTTCCCCATAATTTGTCGGATACTTTTGAAATATTGAATTTATTAATTGGGATATTTTCTTTCATAATGAAATCATTTAATCGAGATTCAATTACTTTTGGAAAAACGATTTCTCCTCCTGAATTAAAAGCGTTATCGCTTCTTCCAAGAAAGTTTAAATAAAAAGAATTATTGATTTGATTAATTTCACCTAAATCACCGGTTTGCCACCACCCATTTTTATTTTTGAAATTTTCAGTTTTTGAAGAGTCTATTATTTCGATTCCAATTCTGGCTGATTTTATCTCGATTAATCCTTTTGCGTTAATTCTTATTTTTGTATCAGGTAGTATTTCACCAACATTTTTAAAACCCATTAAGAATTCTTTTGGTTTTAAACTCGTAACCATTGCTGCTGTTTCAGTTGAGCCGTAACAAGGTGCTAATTTTATCTTTTCTTCTATACATTTTTCTGCAGTTTCCCTTGAAATTGAAGCTCCACCTACCCAAATTAGATCAAAAATTTTTAGCCAACTAATACCATCTTTTTGAGCTAAAAGTCTTTGTAATTGGGTAGGCACTAATGATGTAATCAAGTGTTTTTTGTTTTTTTTCGATTTAATTGTAAAAAGTAAAAGTTCTCGAGTTTTTTTTATTAAATTCGGAGAAATATTAATACAATCACATCCCCAAGTTTGACTTCTAAAAATTGGCATTAATCCACTTATATGGTTCAGTGGTAAAGTATTTAAAATTAGGCATTTTTGCAATTCAAATCCTTGCTCTATTAGCCATTTTCCTGATGTAATAGCAGATAATTGAAGATTATCTAAATGGTGAAAACATTGCCTTGGTTTTCCAGAACTCCCACTACTTTTTAAGATAATTGCTGGCCCATTTTCAGTAATTGAATCTAATACATCTTCATCTTCATAAAATTTGTTTTTTACATAAATAATTTTATTCTCTCTAATTTTTTCAATAATTTTCTCTACAGATTGAGTTTCATTATTTTCAACTTCAATAGTATGAATTTTATTTTTCATAGTTGATCCCATATCTTTTTTGCTTCATTTAAAAATAGAAACGAATTAGGGAATTTATTCATTGCTAAACCAGGAACTTTTGGAGTTGGTCCTTGTAATTGTAGAGAAGATAAATGATAAAGCCATCTCTTCCCTATTCCAGTTTCAAATGAGGAACTTATAGATATTAAAGCTTTTTTATTTTCTAATTCTCTTAAAAGCTTAACTGGATTATTTTCTTGAGAAGGCCTTCGAATTTGCCAACCCTTCCACTCATCAATCAAAGTTGGAAATTTTAAAAGTGATTCGTCTAAGGCTATTGGGATTTTTTTGTTGAGTTCTGTCATTCCTTCAATATCATCAATACATAGAGGTTGTTCTAACCAATCTATATTTTTGTTATCTTTCAAAATATCAGCCCATCTATTAGCTATCTTTCTCCCCCAAGAACCATTAGCATCTATTCTTAACTTAATATTATTGCTTATTTGGCTTAAAATTTCTTCTAAATTTGCTTCTTCCTCATGGTTATCTCTTAATGCAACTTTCCATTTTATGGTTACTGATTTTCCAATATTAGATTGTCTTTTTTTAATTTTATTTAGCTCTGAAATTACATTTTCAGAATTTAAAAGTATGGCTGTTTTATCAATTTCATCAAAGGTATAGTTTTCTTTAAAAATTATATTTCCATTTATCTCAGCTAATGCAGAATTTATTGCAGATTGAATGCATGGGTGAAAAATATTTATTTGCTCAGATAAATTAAATACTTCTACATTCTCAGGGATCATATTTAGTTGTTTTGCACATTTTTTTAAGTCTTCTTCTAGAAGTGGTGAAACTTCTCCAAAACCAATTTTTTTATCATTACTTGATAATTTAATTATCCAACCCAGTTTTGTATGATAAGTGGTTTTAGAATTTTCCACTTTTGTGGATAACTTAAAGCTATAAGATTTTTTTTTAAATATTAAGTTCATTTATTAATTAAGTAATTAAATATTAATCCAGTGATTAAACCAACTCCATTAAGAGTTTGAAATTTTATTGCGACGAATTTGGAATTTTTTATTACAGAAGGTTTTTTATATGAAGACTTTAATAAATTTATAAGTCTTATTGCTTGAGGAAAACTAATCAAATAAAGGATACAAAACACTGGAATAAATCCAGTAACTATAGTGAAAAGTTGAAAAATATATATTATAAAAATTATCCAAGGCACAAATTGAGAACCTTTTTTTGCTCCTAGGCGAACTAAAGGTGAATTTTTCCCATGCTTTTTATCTTCAGAAATTTGATGAAAATGAGAACAGAATAATACAAGAGTTGTTGCCAATGAGGGTCCTGAACCAAGTAATAAAGAAACTTTCCAGGGAATATCTTCAAAGTAAATATTAGAGGGATTTAACGCAATTAAGACAGCAGAGTAGGCAAAAGGTCCAAATGCAAGCCAGCATAATGGTTCTCCTAAACCTTGATAGCCAAATCTAAAAGGAGGTCCTTGATATAAATATCCTAAGAAGCAGCAAGATGCCACCAAAATCAAAATGTTTATACTTGTTGATACTGAAATTATTGAAATTATTAATAAACCAATAACTAAAGATGTATATGCAATAAATGAAATTATTTTTTTATTTTTTACAAGATTTACAATTGAATGGAATTTAAATTCATCGATTCCTGTTTCTGCGTCGAATAAATCATTAGTTAGGTTTTCCCAAAGTAATATAAAAATTGCAGCTAAAGTAAATACAATCAAATTATAAATTTTTACCTTTTCATATTGATTGAGTATATAAGCCCCTGTTATTAAAACCGGAAGTATGGCAACAGAATAAAGAGGCCATTTTATCGCTTGTTTCCATAATTTTTTTTTATCTTCGTCCATTTTTATTTAACTCACAAAATTCGATCATTATTAAATTTAGTTTATAAATTGAGTTACATTTTTTACTTTATTGCATGATTTTTAGTTATTTTCAATAAGTAATGAAAAATGATTTAAACTTAACAGATTTTTTAAAAGATGTATTTTCCTCTTTCGATAAGAAAGTGGAGAATTCTGGATTAGTAAGTATTTGTGTTGAGATTCCTTGTATTGATCTATTACAAGTATATGAATTGTTTATAAATAAATATCCGTTTTCTTCATTTTGGGAGGAATCTAATGGTATTTCATATATTGCTTTTGATAAATGTAAATATGTTACTTTGGATGGTCCAAAAAGATTTGAGGTGGCAAAAGAGTTTAATTCTGAGAATTTTAAAAATTTAATTAACTTAACTAATGAATCACATAATTCTGCACTTTCAAAAATAATTTATTTATTTTCTTTTTCTGAAAACTTGAATAATAAGCATTTATCTTCTGATGTACCTAGTTTGGAAGCTATCTTACCAAAAATATTAATTATTAAAAGTAATAAGAATTGTTGGTTAAGAATTAATGGTCATGTTCAAGGTAAATCATCATTAAGAACATTAATTGAAGAAATTTGGACAATTAGAAATCAAGTTATTATTTCTGGCTCAGAATTAATAAAATCATCTGGCTTAAAAACTAGTTTTGATTTACCTATTATTGATGATTTCTTACACTCTCTAGAAACTTCTAATAAAAGTTTGAAAAAAGTAGTAAATAGAGGAATTCAATTAGTAGAAAAAGGTATTCTCGAAAAGATAGTTTTAGCGAATAGGATTAAAATAAAATTTAAAAATAAATTAGATTTAGTAGAAATTTTAAAAAGATTAAAAAAGAATCATCCAAATACATGCAGATACGTTTGGAAAAGAAATAGTAAGGATATTTTGTTTGGAGCATCTCCAGAAAAATTATTTTCTTTTACTAAACCTAATTTAACTTTGGAGGCTCTTGCTGGAACTATCTCTACTAATTCAAATTTTCAGAAACTCTTAAAAAGTACTAAAGACTTAAAGGAACATAATTATGTAACACAGTATTTGATTAAATGTTTGGAAGTTTCAAAAATAAAAAACTTTCAAAAAAGTGATATCAAGGTAAATTCATTCGGAGATATTTCTCATTTGCAAACACTCATTTTCTCTAAAGTTGAAAATATATGTCCTTTTGAATTGCTTAAAAACTTACATCCATCTCCGGCTGTTTGTGGTTACCCAAAAAATGCAGCATTGGATTGGATAAACACTCTTGAGTCTTTTCCAAGAGGAAATTATGCTTCTCCAATGGGTTGGGTTGATTCATCAGGAAATGCTTCATTTCTTTTAGCAATAAGAGGAGCTAGGTATATTGAAGAAAATATTGAATTTACTGCCGGTTCAGGTATTGTTTCAGGCTCTGTTTTAGAGAAAGAAATAGATGAGATTAAATTAAAATTTGAATCTATAGTAAAACAAATATTTTTCGCTAAAAATCCTAGATAATTTCCAATAATTTTTCAATAACTTTATGTGAAACATTCTTATTGGATAAATTTTCTATTTCTCTTAAACCTGTTGGACTGGTTACATTAATCTCGCTAAGCATTCCATTTATTACATCAATACCCACAAAAAATAAACCCTCATCTTTGAAGTGTTGAGATAATTCTGAGCAGATACTTTTTTCTTTTTCTGTTAATAATGTTGGTTCAGCCTTTCCTCCCATTGCTAAATTACTCCTAAAATCGCCTCCTTGAGGAATCCTATTTATTGATCCAATTGCTTCACCGTTTACGATAATTATTCTTTTATCACCCTCTATGACTTCTGGAATAAATTTTTGCATCATAACGGGTAATTCTTCTTGAGAAGTGATTAGTTCAATGATTGATTTAATACCTGGAGAATTTTTATTTATCCTTATAACACCTTGACCACCTTTTCCGCCAAGAGGTTTTATGACTACTTCATTATTTATATTTGCAAAATTAATAAGATCTTTTACCTTACTCGCAACTATTGTAGGTGCCATTAAGTGGCTGTATCTTAAAGTACCTAGCTTTTCATTCCATGCTCTTAACGATGAGGGTTTGTTGATTACTTTTACTCCTTTTCTTTCGGCAACTTCTAAAAGATGGGTTGCATATAAATAAGCCTCATTTACAGGAGGATCTTTTCTCATCCAAATGCAATTAAATTCGGCGAGAGGTATGCAATCATTATCTTTGAAAGAAATCCACGGATTTACTTCAACTTTTATGGAAGATGCCCATACTTCATCACCTCTAGCTTCAAGGTCCTGAGGAGTACAACTCCAGATTTCAATATTTTTTTTTGATGATGCTTGCATTAAAGCAGCAGTTGAATCTTTTAAGGGATTGATATTTTTTATTGGATCTATCACGAATAGAAATTTCATAAGATCTAGTTTAATAATGCGTCTAATCTATTTTCATTTTCTAATATGTAGAGATCATCGCAGCCTCCGATACCCTCATTATCTATAAATATTTGTGGTAATGTTCTTCTACCATCAGCTCTTTCAATCATCAATGCTCTAGCGTCTTCGTCCCCGTCTATTTTATATTCTGTAAAATTAATATTTTTTTTCTTGAGTAGTGATTTTGCTCGAATACAGAATGGGCAATATTGCCAAGTATAAATTTCAACTTTGGACATTTTTTAAAAATAATACTTAGTTTATACTATTAAACAAAAGTGCTTGTTAGATTATAAATAACTATTAAATTCTATTTTGATAGATATTACAGATTTCAAAAAAGATCTTTCGGAACTAACAGAGCGCCTGGGTAATGCTCAGGATTGTCTTTGACGTTCCAAGATTAAAAGCGAAAAGGAGAGAGTTAGAGCAAATTTCTGCTCAGCCTGAATTTTGGGAGAATCAAGAAGAAGCGAAAAAACAAATGTTAATTCTTGATGATGTTAAGGCGCAACTTGAATTGTTGGATAAATGGAAAACTTTTATTTCTGATGCTAATGCTTCTCTTGAGCTTTATTCTTTAGAACCAGAAGAGGAAATGATTTTGGAATCCAAGCAGGGCTTAAAGAAATTAAGAGAGAATTTAGATAAATGGGAATTTGAAAGATTGTTATCTGGTGAATACGATAAGGAAGGAGCAGTAGTTTCTATTAACGCAGGTGCTGGTGGAACAGATGCTCAGGATTGGGTAGAGATCTTATTGAGAATGTATTCAAGATGGGCCGATAATAATCAAATGAGTTTAATTATCAATGAATTATCTCAAGGAGAAGAAGCAGGTATAAAAAGTGTAACTTTTGAAATTGATGGAAAATATGCATACGGATATTTAAAACATGAAAAAGGAACTCATAGATTAGTTAGAATTTCTCCTTTCAATGCTAATGGTAAAAGACAAACCAGCTTTGCTGGGGTCGAGGTCATGCCAAAATTAGATTATAAAGTTTCACTTGATATACCAGAAAAAGATTTAGAAATTACAACAAGTAGATCCGGTGGGGCTGGAGGACAAAATGTTAATAAAGTAGAAACAGCGGTTAGAATTGTTCATTTGCCTTCAGGGATTTCAGTAAGATGTACACAAGAAAGATCTCAATTACAAAATAAAGAAAAAGCTTTGTTACTTCTTAAGTCTAAACTACTAGTGATTGCTAAAGAACAACGAGCTGCAGAAGTCGCTGATATTAAAGGTGATATTGTAGAAGCTGCATGGGGTAATCAAATAAGAAATTATGTTTTCCATCCTTATCAAATGGTAAAAGATCTTAGGACTATGCAGGAGACTAACGACTTAGATAGTATTTTAGATGGTGGACTTGAACTATTTATTCATGAATTATTACGCATGAATATTTCTTCTAACGAATCTATTGAATAACTAATGAAAAATAAAAACGAAAATATAGAAAAAAAAGTTGCTCCTCCAAGCTTTGTAAAACTTGCTATGCGAAATATGGTAAGGAAGGGTTCAAAAAGTATTTCTCATTTTTCAATAACCTTTCTAGTTTTAATTGGGATATTAATACTTGTAGCCACAATAGGTAAGCCTAATATTCCTGTATAAGAATGTATGACAGAAAAAATTATTTCTGAAATAAATTTAGATTTGGTTTTTAAATGTAATGAATTTTCTCAATTTTCAAATAATTTAAAAGATTCTAAAAATAAGCTTATTTTTGAATCTTTTTTTTGGGAGAAAGTTTTTTTATCTTGGATAAAAATAATATTAAAAAAAGACGATTATAAATTGCCAAATTTCATTTTTGAAAAAAAATCTTTTTCATTAGGCTTACAGATAATATCTAATCAAGAAATTGCTTTTATGAACAAGCAGTGGATGCAAAAAAATGGACCAACTGATGTTCTATCTTTTCCAATCAATTCTGATGAATCTCTAAATAATTTAGATCACATAGAGTTGGGAGATATATTTATATCATTAGAGATCGCACTTGAGCAAGCTTATGAATATAAACATTCAATCTATAAAGAAATGCTCTGGTTGGCTAGTCATGGATTTTTACATCTTTTGGGATGGGAACATAATAATGATCTTGATTTAGAAAATATGTTAAATTTTCAGGAATATTTAATTAAAAAATTAGATTAAAAATCTATGGAAAAAAAAATAAACTCTCTAAAAAATAGAATAGAATCATATAAAACTTCTAGTAATGTATTAAAAAGTTTTAAGTATGCTTTTAGTGGAATTTGTTACGTATTAAAAACTTCAAGAAATTTCAAAATTCAATTAATTTTTGCGGTTCCAAGTTTAATCATTGGTTTTTTACTGCAAATAAGTCAAAGTAATTATGTAATTTTGATTGCCACAATTATGTCTGTTTTAATACTAGAAATATTAAACACATCTATTGAATCAATAGTTGATTTAGTAGTGAAAAAAGAATTTAGTAGTTTGGCGAAAATTTCAAAAGATACTTCTGCAGGAGCAGTTTTATTAGCTTCCATTAATTCTGTTATTATTGCGGTATATATTTTTGTTCCTAAAATTAAGTTGTTATTTGAATCTATATAAATATGTTTCTTGTTATTGATAATTACGATAGCTTTACATATAACCTTGTTCAATATTTAGGAGAACTTTCTGTTGAGCATGAAATAACTAGAGAATTAATAGTTAAAAGAAATGATGAAATTACTTTAGATGAAATTATCAAACTAAATCCTAGTGGCATCCTATTATCTCCAGGTCCTGGTAATCCAGATCAATCTGGAATTTGTCTGCCAATACTAAAAAAATTATCTAAAAATATTCCGATATTAGGAGTTTGTTTAGGGCATCAAGCTTTGGCCCAAGTTTTTGGAGGTAAGGTCATAGTTGGGAAAGAACTTATGCATGGTAAGACATCCAAAATATTTCATAATCAAAAAGGTTTGTTTAAAGATATCGAGACTCCGTTTGTGGCGACTAGATATCATAGTCTTATAGTTGATTCAAGTTCATTACCAACTTGTTTTGATATAACTGCGACTTTAGAAGACTCCACTATTATGGCTATTTCTCACAAAGAATACAAGCATTTACATGGAGTACAGTTTCATCCTGAAAGTGTATTGACACAATTTGGTCATAAATTAATTAGTAATTTTCTAAAAATGGCTGAACAAAAGTAAAATACAAAAAAATTAATAATATGATTTCTCAAATTAAAAACATTTTCTTTTTTATATTATTTAGCTCTTTTTTACCTACCTCATTATTGGCAAGGAATTTAATAATTAAAAGTCTGGGACATAGTAGTTTCTTAATTAATAGTGCTGATAAATCGATTCTTATAAATCCCTTTAAAGCAATAGGTTGTGCAAGCAATTTAAAAGAGCCAAAAGAAGTCAACGCAGATTTTATTTTGGCTAGTTCTAGGCTCCCAGATGAAGGATATAATCCTAATAATCAATTAATGTTTGTAGAGCCAGGAATCTATCAATTTGAGGATATTTTATTAAATGGAATTTCCGTCCCACATGACAGAGTAGATGGAAGAAGATTTGGGATGGCAACTGTTTGGAGTTGGGAGCAGAATGATCTTAAAATTGTTCATATGGGAGGCGCTGCTGGTGATGTTGATATCAATAGTCAAATTATTTTGTCTCGCCCAGATATCTTATTTATTTCAATTGGAGGAGGAATAAAATCTTATGATGGGCAAGAGGCTTCAAGAATAGTTAAGCTTCTAAAACCTAATGTAGTTATTCCTGTTCACTTTGCTAGTGGTAAAAAAATTAACAAAGAATGTGATTTCTCAAATGCTGATTTGTTTATCGAAAATATGAAAAATTTTAAAGTAAAATATGTTGGAAAAGATTTTCAAATAAAATCTAAAAGAATCGATCAAAATACAATTTATATTTTTGGTAATTAATTTATTAAATCTAATATCTTGTAATTATCCCAGAAAAAAATCATTTGTTCTTTAGTTCCAATACTAACCCTTATTGACTTACCAATATCTTTTTTGTTTTCCATGCTTCTGATAAGAATACCTTTTTCTCTCATCTGTTGTATTAAAATTTTAGGATCTTTTTTTGGCCAAATTAAGAAGTAATTACCACCACTAAAATGAGTTCTGATTTTTGTTGATTTAAATTTATTTAAAATCCATTCCCTTGCTTTTTTTACTTCTAAAACATAATTATCAATATATGATTTGTCTTTAAGTGCTGCTAATGCTGCCGTTATAGCAAAGCTATTTACATCATATGGTCCTGTAACTTTATTAATGTAATTAATTAAATTTTTATTGCCAAAAGTAAAACCTATTCTTAAACCAGCTAAACCAGCTGTTTTTGAGAGAGATTGTATTATTAGTATATTGTTATTCTTTTCAAAATCTATCGATTCAAGAAGACTATCTCCATTAAATTTTTCATATAGTTCATCAACAATTATCAATGAATCGTTTTTGATATTTGCTAAGTTAATTATCTCTTGAGCACTTAAAACTGTTCCTGTCGGATTATTTGGGTTACAAATAAATATTAACTTTGGATTATAGTTTATAATTTTTTCACTAAATCCTTCGATGGGAAATAGAAAATTTTCTCCAATGTAAGAGCAAGTTATTTTCTTCATTCCTCGCATTTCTGAACAAGGAGAATAGTAACCAAAAGTTGGATTCGTGGTTAGAAATATTTGATCTTTTTCTCCAAAGCAATTGAAGATTGCATTTATCGCTGCATCTGCTCCATTGAAAATTCCTATTTCATCATTATCAAATTTTCTTGAATCAAGATATTTATCACATAAAAATTTTTTTAATAAATTGTACTCTGGATAAATTGAAATCTCATTTAATTTTATCGCTTGTAATGCCTCGAAAACATTAGGACTTGGACCTAGAGTATTTTCATTAAAGTCTAAGCGGAGTAAATTTCTTCTATTTTCTAAAGGTGCAGAGTAAGACTGCATATTTATTATTTCTTCTCTTGGTCTTGGGAAAAGATTATTTAATTGATCAAAATCATTCATTACATTCTTTCTAAAGTTTCAATTCCTAGAAGCTCTAAGCTTAATTTTAGTGTTTTTGTAGTTAGATCACATAAATACAGTCTAGAAATTTTTATATTTTTTTCTTCTTTGAGTATTGGAACTTTATCATAGAATCTATTAAAAGTCTGACATAGCTCAAACAGATAATTGCATAATCTATTTGGCATTAAGTCTTTTTCAATAGATATTATGACTTCATCGAACTTAAGTAATTTTCTGATAAGTTTCCACTCAGATTTATGTTCATAATTTGTATATTGAAAATCTTTAGAGTCATAAACAAAATCATTTTTTCTTTTAATTCCTGCAATTCTTACAAGTGTATATAACAAATAAGGGGCCGTATTACCATTTAGGGAAAGCATTTTATCAAAACTAAATTGATAATTTGTAATCCTATTTTGGCTTAAATCTGCATACTTAACAGCTCCTAATCCAATGATTCTTGAAGTATTTGCAATAAAATCTTCTGTTTCATAACGATTTTCATCTTCTAATCTTTTCAATAAATCTTCTTTTGCTTTTCTAACTGCTTCTTTTAATAAATCTTTTAAACGTATTGTTTCACCTTCCCTTGTCTTTAGTTTTTTGCCATCAATTCCTTGAACTAAACCAAAAGGGACATGGTCTACTTGGCAATTGTTTGGGATCCATTTTGCTTTTTTTGCAACTTGAAATACTCCAGCAAAATGATTTGCTTGTCCATGATCAGTTACATAAATAATTCTCGACGCATCATCCCCATTAGGAGGTTTATTGAATCTGTATCTTATAGCAGCAAGATCTGTGGTGGCATAGTTAAAACCTCCATCTTTTTTTTGAATAATTAGAGGTAAAGGTTTGCCTTCTTTATTAGTCATCCCATCTAAAAATACACATTTTGCTCCTTGATCTTCTACTAATAATTTTTTAAGATTCAAATCCTCAATAACTGATCTTAAGAAGGGATTATAAAAAGATTCACCTCTTTCTTCTATTTTTATTTTTAAATTTTTATAGATTTCATCAAATTCTTTTCTAGATTGATCACATAATAATTTCCAAGCTTTAATCGATTTAGTATCCCCACTTTGTAACTTAACTACTTCCTCTCTAGATCTTTTTTGGAATTCAGATTCTTTATCAAATCTTTTTTTTGATTCTTTATAAAATTCAACTAAATCACTTATCTTAATTTTGCCTATCTCCTCTAAATCATTTGAATATAAATCTTTGAGCTGAGTAATAAGCATTCCAAATTGCGTTCCCCAATCGCCAACATGATTTAGTCTTAATACTTGATAACCTCTTAACTCGAAAATTCTGGATATTGAATCTCCTATTATTGTTGATCTTAAATGCCCTACATGCATTTCTTTAGCAATATTAGGACTAGAAAAATCTACAATGACTTTATTTGATAAGCCACTATTTAAATCTTTTTTAATTTGAGGTACTCCACCCCTTTGACATTGAATATTTGATTTAATTTCATTTATTAGAACTTCATCTTTTAATTTTATATTTATAAATCCAGGTCCAGCTACTTCTAGACTCTTACATAATTTTGCTATGCTTTTATTTTTATTTAAAAGGTTAATAAAATCATTAGAAATATCTCTTGGGTTCTTTTTATATATTTTAGATAAACTTAAACAAACATTACATTGATAATCACCAAATTCCTCTTTTGATGATTGTGTAATTAAATTTTTTCTAAGAATTTCGAATTCTCTTTCTTTATCATTTTTTTTAAGACTATCTAAAAGAGTTTGTTCGAAGTTATTTGTTAATTCTTTAAAAATGATTAGCATTATTTATTCAATTATTTATCTATATGATTAATTAATATAACGCATACTTAAATCAATCCAATCACTTTTGGTAATAGAAGAACTTGTTGAAATCAAATCAATACCTTTTATTAGATATTTACTAATTTCTTCAGGGTTTATTCCAGAAACTTCTATTATCAAATTTTTACTGACTTCTTTTTTTAAGCTATTACTTGATAAATCTCTTAATTCTTGAACGTTTTTTTTGATTGTTTCAGGACTAAGTTCATCTAACAAGACACTATCAGCTCCTGCTAATACTGCTTCTTTTGCCTGTTCGATATTCTCAGCTTCAATTATGATATGAGTTGTAAAAGGCGAATTTAGGCGAATTTTTTGGACTGCATTCTTAAGATTATCTGTCCATGCAATATGATTTTCTTTTATCATAGCAGCATCGTATAATCCCATTCTATGATTCACTCCACCTCCGCATTTGAATGCATATTTTTCAAATATTCTTAAGCCAGGAGTAGTTTTTCTAGTATCTGCTAATTTTATATTTGTGCCTTCTAATTTATCTATAAGATTCTTTGTATATGTTGATATTCCAGATAAATGCATTGCTATATTTAAGCTGATCCTTTCACTCGCGAGTAAACTTTTTGAAGGTCCATATATTTCTAAAAGTTTTTGATCTTTAACAAATTTATCTCCATCAGAGATATTAAATTTTGGACTGATTTTTAAATCAATTTTTTTAAAAATTTCTTTTATAATTTCAACCCCACAAAATATACCCTCCTCTTTTGCAATCCAATATGCATTACCATTCTCTTCTGTAATAGAGGGACTTGTAAGATCTCCCCTACCTATATCTTCATCGATCCAATTATCAATGATCTTACTTATTATTTGAGTATTTAAATCCACTAAACTAAAAAATAATTAATTAATAAAAAGTCAACTTAAGTTAGAGAATCAACTATATATCACTATGTAATTTAACTCAAATTTATTTACCAATACAAAACTTAGAAAAAATATTATTTAGAAGTTCCTCTGTTAATTCTTGACCAGTTATTTTAGATAAGTTTTGAATTCCATCTCTCAGTTCTATTGATAACAAATCAAATGGCAATTTATTTTTAATGATTTCATCAGTATCATTTAAATTAGATAGGCAAGCAGACAAATTTGTTAGATGTCTTTCGTTTAAAAATATATTGATATTTTCTACTTGTTTTAATCCACATTTTTTTATGATTGTATCGATTAATAATCTTTCACCATCATTATTCTTAATGCTCATAAGAATTGCGTTTTTTAACACATTTGAATTAATATTTTTGCAATCAATTAAATCTTTTTTATTACCCAAAATAGTAATTAATTTTTCTTTGGGGATTTCTTCTATTATTTTTTTGTCTTCTTCATTAAATCCTTCTTCAAGACTATAAATATAAATTATAAAATCTGACTCTTTAATTTTCCCAAAACTTTTTTTAATTCCAATACTTTCAATTTGTTCACGAGTTTCTCTTATGCCAGCAGTATCAATTATTTTCATTGGAATATCATTAATAGTTAAATTAACTTCAATAACATCTCTAGTTGTTCCAGGAATATTAGTTACGATTGCTTTCTCTTTTTTTGCAAGTAAATTTAGTAAAGAGCTTTTACCAACATTTGTTTTACCTATAAGCGCAATGGATATTCCATTGTGAATATATGAATTTCTTTTTGCATTTTCTATTAGTAATTCTATTTTTTCTTTTACTTTTTTAATGTTTTTTAGATATTTGGTGTAATCAAAATCTGTGAAGTCTTCTTCAAAATCAACTCTCGCTTCTATTTCGCAAAGTTGATTTATAAGATCATTTTTAATATCATTAATTTTTTTCTTTATATCTCCTTGAATTCCACTAAAAGCTAACTCTGCTGATCTTGTATTGCTTGCATTAATTAATTGATTAATCGACTCGGCTTGAGTAAGGTCTATTTTTCCATTAAGAAAAGCTCTTTGACTAAATTCTCCTGGGTTTGCAAGTCTAACTCTAGAATTACTAGATAATAATCTCTTTAGAACTTTATTTACTATGATAATCCCTCCATGGCAATGAAGTTCAACAACATCCTCTCCTGTGAAGCTATTTGGTGATTTCATCACTAAAATTAAAACCTCATCTATAAATTTATTTTGTTTATTTTCCTGAATAAAACCATGAAAAACTCTATTTGATTCCCATGCATATTTAGATTTAGTTTGAACAATCTTTTTGCAAGAATTTATTGAGTCTTTCCCTGATACTCTTATTATCGCAACTCCTCCTTTCCCTATACTTATGGCTGAAGCAATTGCGGCTATCGTATCTTCTGTAGTAACTATCGAATCCATCTCTCGCTTTGTTATGGATAATTAAGTAAGATTATCAAGAATTTTGAAATTTTCTTTCTGAATGAGATTTAAAAGAGATATTACCTACAAGAAAATTCTATCATTATTTAGGAATCAGAATGGAAGTCCTTTCTTTAATGCTAAAGGTTTAGCTATAGGGGTATTTAGTGGCTGCTTTCCTTTTTTTGGGTTTCAGACTTTAATAGGGGTATTTTTTGCGAAAATAGCCAAGGGAAATATTGTTCTAGCTGCAATTGGTACCTGGATAAGCAACCCTTTTACTTATATTCCACTTTATTATTTTAACTATAAAGTTGGTTCAATTCTTTTAAATAATTCTTCTAATGCAATTCTTGAAAAAAGTTTAGTTATTGATGACTTATGGAAACAAGGAAGAATTTTTTCCCTAAAGTTACTCTTAGGTTCATCTTGTGTAGGTATTTTACTAGCTTTGATTTGTGGCAGTATTGTTTTCTTTATCTACACGATAAAAATTAAAAGATAGATTGATCCGATCTTAAATTAACTTTGTCCAACTCTGGCAATATCTAAAACATCTGCCATTGATTTAATTTGTTCAATTGTTTTGTGGAGTTGCTTATAACTTTCAAGACCTACACAAAGATTTATAATAGCTGGTTTACCATAAGCAGTTTTAACATTGGCATCGCTAACGTTTATACCTTTATCAGATAACCGCATAAGAATATCTTTAAGAACTCCAACTCTATCAATTACTTCTATTCGTAGCTGTATTGGAAACTTATTATCGCCAGTTTTATTATCTTGATTCCAACCGACAGGTAATCTTCTCTCTATTGGAATTGGTATTACATTTTCACAATCTTCCCTATGTATAGTTATACCATGGTTGCCGAGCGACACAGTTCCGATAATATCCTCGCCTGGGAGTGGGGTACAGCATTTACCTATTCTGTAATCAAGACCTTCTATCCCGGAAATTGGCGATTTAGCTGCTGTATTAGATTGATTAGTGGATAAATTACTATTCCTTTTAAGAGATTTTGCTATTTCAGAATCAGAATCATTTTTTACATCTTCTGTCTGTAATTTTATTTCTTCTCTTAGTCTGTTTAATACTTGATGCAAAGTTAAACCACCAAAACCAAGAGATGCAAGAAGGTCTTCAGTAGTTTTTAAATTGCATCGATTTGCAACTTTTTTCATGGCTTCACTAGAAAGTAATGCTTCAAAACCGTTTCTACCTACTTCTTTTTCAAGTAAATCTCTACCTCTTTTAATCGTTTCATCACGATGGCTTTTCTTATACCATTGGCGGATTCTATTTTTAGCAGTTGGCGTAACTACAAAGTTCAGCCAATCCAAGCTTGGAGTAGCATTATTACTTGTCAAAATTTCTATGAAGTCACCATTTTGAAGCGCTGTAGATAATGGAGAAAGCTTTTCATTAATTCTTATTCCATTACAGTGATTTCCAACTTCAGAATGAATTCTGTAGGCGAAATCTATCGCGGTAGATCCTTTCCTTAAACCAACAACATCTCCTTTTGGAGTGATCACAAATACTTCTTCATCAAATAAATCTTCTTTAATTGAAGCTAAATAATCATTATGATCCGTTTCATTGCCTTCTTGTTGCCATTCTACTAATTGTCTTAGCCAATTAAATCTCTCGGCATTACTTTTAGCAGGAGAACCACCCTCTTTGTATTGCCAATGAGCGGCAATACCATATTCAGCAATTTGATGCATCGAAGTAGTTCTAATTTGAACTTCAATAGGTCGATGTCTTCCAATCACAGAAGTGTGTAAGGACTGGTATCCATTGGGTTTTGGTAATCCTATATAGTCTTTAAATCTACCTGGAATTGGTTTGAAAGTATCATGAACAACTGCTAAAGCTCTATAACAACTATCTGAATTGTCCACGATAATTCTTAGGGCAGCAACATCATAAATCTCGTGAAAATGCTTTTGTTGTCTTTCCATTTTGCTCCAGATGCCATAAAGATGTTTTGGCCTTCCTGTTATTTCAAAATTTTTCAAACCTGCTGAAACCAAGTTTTCCTTCATAAGATTCAAAGTTACTTTTAATCTTTTTTCTCTATCACTTCTTTTAACAGCGATTTGATTTTTAAGATCTAGATATTCTTTAGGCTCTAAGAATTTAAAAGCTAAATCTTCTAATTCCCATTTAAATCTGTTTATTCCTAGTCGATTAGCTAATGGTGCATAAATCTCTCTTGTTTCTCTCGCTATTCTAAGTTTTTTCTCATCATTTAGCCATTCAATTGTTCTCATGTTATGAAGTCGATCTGCAAGTTTTACTAAGACAACTCTGATATCGCTGGCCATAGCCAAAAACATTTTCCTAAGATTTTCAGCTTGTGCTTCAGTCCTATTGTTAAAGTGAATGCCGCCTAATTTTGTTACACCTTCTACAAGTATTTTTACTTCTAATCCAAAATTTGTTTCTATTTCGGATAAATGAATGCCAGTATCTTCAACAACATCATGTAAAAGGCCTGCAGCAATAACAGATGAACTAGCACCTATTTCTTTGAGGAGATTTGCAACAGCAACCGGGTGAATAATGTATGGCTCGCCGCTCGCGCGGAATTGTCCATCATGAGCTTTATAAGCAAGTTTAAAAGCCTTTACTATAAGGTTTTGATTCTCATCATTTTCTTTATTTGATTTTTCAAAATTATGAATATCTTTAAGAAGCCAATCGGGAATTTTTATTTGATAATTCAAAAATTCGCTTTCATATTTTTTATTTTCAGGCAAAATAGTTTTGGAAACTTCAATTTCGTTTTTTTCTTTTGAATTTGCAGCTGCCTCGGACATTTTATATTGCTTTAGATGTATTTTATTTAGGTCTAGAAAAATTTGCTATAAATCATGAAAAAAAATAAAGAAAAAATTATTGTAGTTAAAAATCTTACTGTTAAATATGGTCTAAAACAGCAACCTATTATCAAAAATTTTAATTTGGAAATAGATAGTGGAGATCATTTGGCCATAATAGGACCTTCTGGATGTGGAAAGACCACTTTTGCAAAAACATTAGTAAATATATTGCCTGATAAGGCTACTTCTAAAGGGCATCTATCGATTTCAAGTGTAGATCCTAGGAAAATAAATAACAAAGATGCACAATTATTTAGAAGAAATAATTTTGGATTTATTTATCAAGACTCTATAAAAAAACTTAATCCGCTAATGAGAATTGGGGATCATTTATATGAATTATTTAAAACACATGATCAAACTAAATCAACTATCGCTATTAAAAAATTAGTAAGAGAAGTTTTTCAAAAAGTAGGAATTGAAGAAAGCAGACTTGATTCTTTCCCACATCAATTTAGCGGTGGAATGAGACAGAGAGTTTCTATAGCAATGGCACTTGCTTTGAAACCTAAATTATTAATAGCTGATGAACCTACAACAAGCTTAGATACCAAAACAAGTTTTGAAATTATGCAAGAAATAATTCATCTATGTAATGAATTTGATACTACTTTAATTTTAATTAGTCATGATATTAATCTTGCAGCAAAGTGGTGCAAAAAAGTTGCAATAATTGAAAAGGGATCGATTGTTGAAAAAGGGAATATATTAGATATTTTTCAATCACCAAAATCAGATGTCGGGAAAAAGTTAGTAAATGCTTCAAAAATAGTATTAGAATCAAAAACTAAAAATAATACTCGAGATAAGGTCGTTCTAGAGGTAAATAACCTAAGACATTGGTATAAGTTAAATTCTTCAATTTTCATTAATAAATGGAATAAGGCTTTAAATGAAGTAAGTTTCAAATTATATGAGAATGAGACTCTTGGAATAGTTGGTTCTTCAGGGAGCGGTAAAAGTACATTATGTAGGGCTTTAATTGGACTCCTTAAAGTAAGAGGTGGTGAAATAAAAATTTATGATAAAAATCATGCATCGAAAAAAAATAAATCTTTTAAAAAGACAAACAATATGCAAATAATTTTTCAAGATCCTTTTTCAAGTTTGAATCCGAAAATGACAATTAAAAATATTTTGGAAGATATATTTTTTATTCAAAAAATTTCAGATAAAAGAAAAATCGATAAAGAAATAAAATTAATGGTAAGAAATTTAAATCTTCCTTTAAATAATGATTTTTTTAATTCTTATCCTAGCCAATTATCTGGTGGTCAATTGCAAAGAATTTCATTAGCCAGAGCGCTATTGTTGAAACCAAAAATTTTGATTTGTGATGAGAGCGTTAATATGTTGGATGCTTCAGTAAAAATAGAGATTCTTGAATTACTTAGAGTCCTGCAAGAAAAAATGAATTTAACGATTATCTTTATTACTCATGATTTAGGCATTGCTAAAAGATTTTGTGATAGGTTGCTAGTTATGAATCACGGAAAGATAGTTGATGAAGGGGAAAGTTCTACAATATTCGCTAAAACTCAAAACGCGTATACAAAAACGCTTCTAAATTCCTCTTTAAATCTTATTTAACTTTAAGAACACTTAGTAATTTTTGAAAATCTAATGGTAATTCTGATTCAAATATCATTTCTTTACCATTTATTGGATGTATAAGTCCAAGCTTAATTGCGTGTAAAGCTTGGCCATCTAATTTACATGGTAGTTTTTTACATCTTCCATATAATGGATCACCCACAATTGGATGATTAATGTGAGCGCAATGTACTCTTATTTGATGAGTTCGCCCGGTATCTAGTTTGAAACTCATTAATGAGTAATTGCCAAATCTTTCTTCTAATTTCCAATAGGTACAGGCATACCTTCCTGAAGTTTCTTCAACTACTTTATATTTCAATCTATTTAATTTATCTCTGCCAATATTTCCCACTATTTGGCCTTCTTCAGAATTAGGTGCTCCATGAATTACTGCAATATATTCGCGTGATGCTATTTTTTCTTTAATTTGTTTCTGGATATTTACTAATGCCTCTTGGCTTTTTGCAACCACCATACATCCGGAGGTATCTTTGTCTAATCTATGAACAATCCCAGGTCTTAGTTTTCCATTAATTCCAGGTAGATCTTTACAGTGAAAAAGTAATCCATTCACTAAAGTTCCAGATTTGTGTCCAGGGGCTGGATGAACAATTAGTCCTGATTGTTTATTAATTACTATAATGTGCTCGTCTTCAAAAAGGATATTTAAATTTATTTTTTCAGGTTTCAAATAAATAAGAGGTTCTGGAGGAGGCATCCATATTTGAATATTGTCGCCATTTTTTAATGGTGTCTTTGCTTTCGCGGTCTTGTAGTTTACAAGTACTAAACCCGAATTTATAAAATGTTGAATTCTTGCTCTACTTTGTTCTGGCCTTTTACTTACCAACCATCTGTCTAGCCTCATAGGAAGAGGTAGCTCATAGATAATTTCTATAAGCTCACCTTCTCCAATGCCGAAAGAATTTTGATTATTTAATTCCATAGTGGGACTTCTAAAGCAATTTTACCCAGCATTTGATTTCTATAATCTTCCAATAACTTATGAGACATTCTCCTTTTATCGCCTGAGGTATGTTTTGATGCTGCTTCGTCGATCCAAGCAGAAGGACTCTTAAAGCCTTTGGTTATATCTACTCCATATCTATTAGATATTTGTTTAACTGAGATATTCGCATTCTTATCTTTCTTGAGAGTGGATATAATTTTGATAAATCCAATTGCGACACTTTCTATTTCATAAGCAGCTTCACCAATATCGTCACACAGTGCAAGATTAAGTGCTGATTTTTGATCTTCTAAATTTGGAGGTATAACACCAGGAGCATCTAGCAGATCTATACCACTTTCTAATTTTATCCATCTTAAATTACGAGTCACGCCTGCTTTCCTAGCGCTATCTACAACTCTTTTTTTTGCAATTCTATTAATTAATGCTGACTTTCCTACGTTTGGAAAACCAAGTGTAAGGGCTCTAATTGGCCTTATTCGCATTCCTCTAGAAAGTCTTCTATCGTCGATTGACGACCTAGAATCTTTGGCTGACTTACAAATTTCTTTAATCCCTATTCCTCTTTTAGCATCACACCAAAGAGGATATTGATCTTTAGCATTAAACCATTTATTCCAACTATTGATTGTATTAGGGGAGATCATGTCTGATCTGTTAATAACAAGAATATGTTTTTTATTATTTATCCATTTATTTAAGTGTGGATGTCCTGTTGACAAGGGAATTCGTGCATCTCTTACTTCTATAACTAAATCTACTTTATTGATAACTTCAGATAATTTCTTTTCTGCTTTTGCGATATGGCCTGGGTACCATTGAATTTTGGGTATGTCCACTTCAATAAATCAAATAAAATTTTGTATTCCTTTTAGTTTTTATAAGTTTCAAAAGTATTTACTTCTAAAGTTTAGTATAAATTTAATGACTAAAAAATTTTTATAATCGTTAATTCTTAAAATTTATTAAGGCATAGGTAACAGTAACTACTTTTTAACCCAATAAGCCCAAATTAACGTTAGGGTCTTAAGATTAAAAAATTAAGCTTGTTTAATGTCAAAATTATCTCTTTCCAGTCTTGATAAGACACATTTAGAAGGAAAAAAAGTTCTTGTAAGAGTAGATTTTAATGTTCCATTAAATGAAGATGGTCAAATAACCGACGATACGCGTATTCGTGCAGCGATCCCAACTATTGAATATCTTATTAATTATTCTGCAAAAGTTATTTTAGCTGCTCATTTTGGTAGACCAAAGGGTCAGGTAAATGAAAAAATGAGATTAACTCCAGTAGCAGCAAGATTAAGTGAATTATTGGGGCAAAATGTTGCTCTTACTAAGAGTTGTATTGGTGATGAAGCAGTTGCACAATCAAACAGCTTATCTAACGGAGATGTTCTTTTACTTGAAAATGTTCGTTTTTTTGGTGAAGAGGAAAAGAACGACCTGGAGTTTGCTAAAAAATTAGCGTCACATGCAGATATGTATGTAAATGATGCTTTCGGTGCTGCTCATAGAGCTCATGCTTCAACTCAGGGTGTTACTAATTATTTAAGTCCCTCAGTAGCTGGATTTCTTTTAGAAAAAGAATTGAAATACTTACAAGGAGCAATAGATTCTCCAAAGCGTCCATTGGCAGCAATAGTTGGAGGATCAAAGGTTAGTAGCAAAATAGGAGTACTTGATTCTTTACTAGATAAGTGTGACAAAATCATGATTGGTGGAGGTATGATTTTTACTTTTTATAAAGCTAGAGGTTTAGGTGTTGGAAAGAGCCTTGTAGAAGAAGATAAACTCGAGCTTGCTAAAGATTTAGAAGAAAAAGCAAAAGCAAAAGGAGTAGAATTATTATTACCTACTGATGTTGTTTTAGCTGATGAATTTTCTCCGGACGCCAATAGTAAAATATCTCAAATTGATTCAATTAGTGGCAATTGGATGGGTCTAGATATTGGTCCAGATTCAATTAAAGTTTTTCAGAATGCTCTTGCAGAATGTAAGACAATTATTTGGAATGGTCCAATGGGAGTTTTTGAATTTGATAAATTTGCAGACGGTACAAATGCAATAGCTACGACTCTTGCGGACTTAAGTGCTTTTTCTGAAGTTTGTACAATAATTGGTGGTGGAGATTCAGTCGCAGCAGTTGAGAAAGCAGGATTAGCTGAGAAAATGTCTCATATATCTACTGGAGGTGGTGCAAGTTTGGAACTTTTAGAAGGTAAAACCTTACCAGGTGTAGCTGCGTTAAACGACGCTTAGGCTATATCTCATCAACAATATCAATGCTCTTTGTGAAAGTAATAATTCCTTCAGGGTGAGCTATGATTCCTGACCAAATTTGTATCCCTGGTTTTGAAGGGGCTCTTGTTATTTTAAAAATCCCTCCTGACGCCAATGGCTCCAATAATATTTCTTGTTCAAAAAATGAATTAACTTGATGAGGTTTTATAGCTCCAGCAATAATCACTTCTTCAAGAGGCTTATTTAGAATTATATCGATATCATATTTTGAACCGGTAAGAACTTTATCAGGAATTTTAAAACTAATATCTATCTTTTTATTATCGTTTCTTATAGTTGTGAATAAATTTTTGATAATCCCTTCATCTATTTTCCCAGTTACGATTGAAAATAAATAATCAAAATTGGATTCGAGTATATATATTTCTCCATTAACTATTTTTTCCCCATAAACTTTTATTCGCAAAATATCTTCATTTGGAATATTAGATTTTAATCTTTTGATCTTCCATTTGCTGTTAGGGAAATCATTAATAATCTTTAAAAATTGTTTTGGTATATTTTGGCTCTCTTCATTTCTAAAATTTTTTCTAATGAATTCTAAATCTCTATTATTTAAAGAGTTTTCTATATTTCTTATAAATTCAACTTTTAAAGTTTGCGTTATTGCTGAATAGGGAATAATAAGATAAACAAATAAGTAGAGAAGAAATCCTATATTTTTGAATAATTTTAAATTAAACATATTAATCATTGGTTATTTTTATTTTACTAATTTAAGTTTTTATGTCTAAAAAAAATAATTTATTAGTCGCAGCCAGTGGTACAGGGGGGCATATTTTCCCAGCCTTAGCAGTTTCTAAAGAGGTGGAAGATGAATGGAATATTCATTGGTTGGGTCTTCGTCAAAGACTTGATGCAAATTTTATTCCCAAAAAATATAATTTGAGGACTTTGAATATTAAGACGCCAAGAAAAAATATTTTTTTGTTTTATCAATATATAGAAATTTTAATGTCAACTTTCCAAATAATTAGGATCTTAAAAGAAAAAAAAATTAACTTAGTTTTTACGACTGGCGGTTATATATCAGCACCTACTATTGTTGCCTCAAAACTTCTCAGGATACCTATCATTATTCATGAATCAAATGTAATTCCGGGGATGGTCACGAAATATTTTGGTTTTTTATGTAACTATGTTCTTTTAGGATTTAAGGAAACAAATTCTTATTTAAAAAATTGTAAAACTATTTTTACTGGAACACCTTTAAGAGAGCAATTCTATAAATTTAATTTTTTGCCAGAATGGGTTCCAAAAGGAAATGGACCTCTTTTGATTGTTATGGGAGGTAGTCAAGGAGCAAAAGCTATAAATCAAATTCTTTATGAATCTCTAGAATTTTTAATAAAAAAACAGTTTCGGATAGTTCATATTATTGGCGAATCTAATAAACAACCTTTTCATGTAAAAAACTCCAAAAATTATATTCAAAAGAAATTTACTAATGAAATAGCAGCTTTAATTCAAAACTGTGATCTTGTAATATCGAGGTCTGGTGCAGGAACAATCAATGAATTAATGGAGGCTGAAAAACCTTCAATTTTAATTCCATATCCAGATTCTAAAAATAATCATCAGGAGAAAAATGCAATGATTCTTGCTGAAAGTGGAGGCTCAGTTTTAATCAATCAGAGTAAAATTTCTAAAGAAGTTTTTGAAGAAACTCTAGAAAGAATTTTTAAAATAAAATCAAAAAAGGGAAAAAATCATTACGAAATATTAGATCTCATGAAGAAGAACATGGAAAATAATAATAAAATAAAATCTAAAAATGAGATTAAAAAATTTATTAATTATTTTTTAAAGGAATTCTGAATTTCTTTGCATAAAAGAGTGTTATTTTTTCTATTCTGCAAACTTATTCTTGCCCACTTTTCGTCAAGAAATCTAAATGAAGTGCATTCTCTAAGCAATATGCCCTTATTTTCTAAGTATTTTATATTTGGCAACAAGGATGTTTTACTTTCTATTAAAAAAAAGTTGGTTGAAGAGTTATGAACTTTAAGATCCTCTATTTTTGATAATTTTTCAAAAACTCTCTTTTTTTCAATATTTATCCAGCTGTGAATCTGTTTTGTCCACTGTTCATAGAATTTCTTATTACTTAGCAGATCAATTCCGGCTTTAATAGCAAATGAATTTAAAGGCCAAGGATCTCTATTTATTTCCCATTGTTTAAGTTTTTTCGATGAGCCAATAACGTAACCTAATCTAAGACCAGGAATATTGAAAATTTTGGTTAAGCTTCTCAAGACTAATAAATTGTCAAATCTTTGGGTTAATGGTATTAAAGATTCTTTGTCTCCATTAGGTGTTATCGATAAGAAAGCTTCATCACAGATAACTAATTTATATTTTTTCACAACTTCCTCCAATGAATTCTTTTCCCATAATTGGCCGGTAGGGTTATGCGGATTTGTTATCCAAATAACATCACCTTTTGGATGAAGCGGAAATGATTGAGGAAAAATATTATTCCAGTTTTTTGGCAATTCGCAATGTATAAAATTGCTTTTCCAACAATTTAAAGATCTTTCATAATCAACAAATGATGGAGAAGGAATACAATTTATTCCAAATTTGGATGCTTCATAACCTGCCCAAGTTATTAGTTCAGAAGCTCCATTTCCAGGCAATATATTGTCTGGATTTATCCCATGAAATTTACCGATTATTTCTTTCAGATCACTCAAGTTTCTCTCTGGGTAATATCTAAATCCAAGATTCTTAATTCCCGCATTTAATGAATCTATTATTATTTGAGGTGGATCAAAGGGTACTAAGGAGGCACTTGCGTCAATGATTTCAGAGGGTAATAAATTTAATTTTTTTGCATTTGCATATACATTTCCTCCATGCTTTAAGTTTGATATTTGCATGGCTAATGTTGAGTAATCATGAGTTTCCGAGTTGTTCATTATTCATTTTCTAATTTTTATTTAACCCATTTTAAATCTGATCCAATGGCCTCTTTAATATTGGACAATTGATGGATATTGATTTGCTTTAAAATCCCTTCAAGTATATTGGGGACTAATTGTGGCCCCTTATATATCCATCCCGTATAAAGTTGAATTAATGATGCTCCAGAACAAATTCTTTCCCAAGCCGACTCAGGACTATCGATTCCACCAACTCCAATTAAAATAATCTTTTTATCAATATTATGAATATGTTTTATTATTTGATTTGCTTTTTTTTGTAGAGGCTTTCCACTTAATCCTCCATTCTCTTCAGAAAGTAATAATCCTGTTTGCCTGATTTTCCTATTTTCAAGACCTAATCTATCTATGCTGGTGTTAGTAGCAATTATCCCATCGATATTTTCCTCGATTATTAACTGGCAAATATCTTCAATATCTTTAAGGCTTAAATCTGGCGCAATTTTTACAAATAATGGTGGACAATTAGGTAAGTTTTTAATTTCCCTAAGAAGTTCTTTTAGAAGTATTGGATCTTGCAACTTTCTTAGTCCTTCAGTATTTGGAGAACTTACGTTTATTGCTGCGTAATCACAATATGGAATTAATAATTTTAGAGAAGTTAAATAATCATCTTTTGCTTGAGATAAGCTTGTGATTTTAGACTTACCGAAATTTATCCCTAAACAAATATTTACCCTGTTTTTCTTGAACTCAATACCCTGCTCAAGAAAATTTTTAACCAGATTTTCTGCACCATTATTATTGAAACCCATCCTATTTAATGCTGCTTCTTCTTCAGCTAATCTAAATAACCTTGGTTTTGGATTGCCATTTTGAGCAAATTTAGTTACTGTACCAAGTTCTGCAAATCCAAAACCAAAATCTTTCCATATATTTGCAGCACTTCCATTTTTGTCAAAACCTGCAGCTAAACCAATGGGATTACAAAAATTTATTCCACATATGTTCTGACTTAACCTTTTATCAATTACAGAAAATTCTTCATTTAGATTTTTAAGGATTGATGAAACTAAAGGCCAATTATATTTTCTTGAACTAAATGATAGAAGGCTAAGAGATAAATTAGTTAAATATTCTGCATCTATTCCAGAATCTTTTTTTAGTATAGGGGTCATCAAGTTTTTATAAAGATTTTTAAATACCCCCTTCTGTTCATTCATAAAAAATTAGGATTCTTTTTTTTCTATTATCCAATATTTTTTATCTTTAGGAATCAATCTCCAATTACGCCATTCAAAAAGTAAATATTGTTTTATCTTTATGTGGTTTTCTTCACCTAATAAATTACTTAGTTCAAGTGAATTTAATAAGTACTTTTTGTCAGCAAATTTTTGAATTAATTCATTTCTTGAAAATAATTCCTGAATTTCTGAAGGGGCATTTTTTTCAAAATACTCTACTGAAGATTCAGACTCTTTTAAGTTACTTTTTAGAGATATACCTTTGCTATAATTGGTCGCGATTTTATCTACCCTATCATTTTGTTTGTCACCGCTATGGCCTTTAACATATTCCATTAAAAGACCATTAATTCTTAATTGATCAATTTTTTGCCATAAATCAAGATTTTGAACTGATTTTCCTGAGCTTGTTTTCCATCCATTTCTCTTCCAATTAATAATCCATTTTGTATACCCTTCTATTACATATTTACTATCAGTTCTTAATTTAAAGTTTTCTTTTAATTTATAGGTTTTTAATTTCTCAAGTGTTTTTATAGCAGCAGTGAGTTCCATTCTATTATTAGTAGTATTTTGCTCGGAACCACCTATTTCTAATTCACTTTTGTCATCAAAAATTATTAGACCACCCCAACCACCTGGACCTGGATTGCCACTGCAGGCTCCATCTGTTGCAGCTTCAATTGCAATACTATCAATATTCATAATTTTTGAAGCCGATAAAAAGTCTATCGGCTTGAAAATATATTCTCTTACTTAAGTGTAACTTTACCGCCAGCTTCTTCAATCTCTTTCTTTAAAGATTCAGCATCTGCTTTAGCAATTCCTTCTTTTACTGTTTTTGGTGCAGATTCAACAAGTGCTTTTGCATCGCCAAGACCTAGACCAGTTGCATTTCTAACAACTTTAAGTACTTTGATTTTTGCAGCTGCATCGAAGCTTTCGAGAACTACATCAAATTCAGTTTTTTCTTCAGCAGCGCCACCATCTGCGTCACCGCCAGTTGCTCCTGGAGCAGCCATTACTACACCTGCAGAAGCTGCAGCAGATACACCAAAAGCCTCTTCAATTTGCTTTACAAGCTCAGATGCTTCTAAAAGTGATAGAGATTTTAATGATTCAAGAATTTCTTCAGTTTTTGAGGACATTTTCTTAAAAGTTAATTAGGTTTTGAATTTAGGATTCTGATTTTTCAGAATGTTGTTTAAGTGATCTAGCAAGTCCAGAAGGTACTTCATTAATAGAGATCGCAATTTTTGTTGCAACTCCATTAAGAGCGCCAGCAATTTTTGCCATCAATACTTCTTTAGATGGAAGACTTGCAATTTCTTTTATTTCAGAATCGCTTAGAAGTCTGCCTTCAAATAAAGCTCCTTTGGTCTCGGATTTTTTGGTGTCTTTTTGAAAAGATTGGATAGCTTTTACAGCACCACCAACATCTTCTTTAATTAAGACAAAAGCATTTGTTCCGGTAAGTAAAGATTCAAGATCGTTCCAATTACTATCTCCATCAATAGCTTTACGCATTAATGAATTTTTAGTAACTTTGCAAATGCCATTAGTTGTTTGCAATCTAGATCGCAAATCTGACATTTCTTTGATAGTTAAACCTTTATAGTCAAGAACTACAGCCATTTCCGAGTCGTTTAATAGAGATTTAATCTCAGTAACGATTTGTTGCTTATTCTCTAGTGTTCGGCCCATTGATGTTTTTTGGATCGTAATTTAGGGAGAGCAGGAAATGCGGCAAAGTCCTTATTAAAGAGGCCGCTTTTATTAGATCCAAAAAGAAATAATTTAAGACGAGTCCTCGGTAGGAATTAAAAATTTAGAATAACTAAATCAACCTACTTTCTTTGGCCGTATTATTGCAGTTAAATTATACTACAAAACGTCAACTTTCAGGTTGGTAATCTTGTACAGCATTTATGTCTACTTGAACTGAAGGCCCCATAGTGGAAGTTACATAAAAAGTTTTCCAATACTTTCCCTTAGCTCCACTTGGTTTATTTTTATCAATTGATTCTTGCAAGGTTTTTAAGTTGTCAAATAGGGCCTCTTTTGTGAAACTTGCTTTTCCAAAGCGAACATGAACGATACCCGCCTTATCTGCTCTAAATTCCAGCTTGCCAGCTTTGAATTCTTTTATTGCATTAGCAATATCATTAGTTACTGTGCCAGCTTTAGGATTAGGCATTAAACCTCTGGGTCCTAAAACTCTTCCTAATTTTGCAACCTTTGGCATCATATCAGGAGTTGCAATAAGTAGATCGAACTCCATATTTCCTTTGTTGATGCTTTCTACTAGATCTTCTTCACCAAATAAATCTGCGCCAGCAGCCTTAGCTTTGGATACATTCTCACCGCTTGTAATTACTGCAATTTTGATGCTTTGGCCAGTTCCATGTGGTAATGCAACAGTGGTCCTTAATTGTTGATCAGTATATTTTGGATCAATACCTAAACGTATATGTGCTTCAATAGTTTCATCAAATTTTGCATTTGCATTTTCCTTAATAATACTAAGAGCTTCAAGTGGTGTATAAATGCGATCTTCTATCTTTGTTGATAAAGCCGCCATTCTTTTGGATAGTTTTTTCATAATAATTTTGGGTGCAAACGGATAATAATTAACCTCCCCTAAGTAGTGAGCAATTTTGTCTTGAACTCAATCAGTGATAGAGACGCCCATATTACGAGCAGTACCCTCAATTACTTTCATTGCTGATTCAACACTAGAACAGTTTAAATCAGGAAGCTTAGTTTTGGCTATTTCTTCTAATTGAGATTTACTTATATTACCAACAGAGCCTTTTGCTGATTCACCTGATCCTTTCTCTATACCAGCGGCTTTTGTTATTAATACTGAAGCAGGAGGTGTTTTTGTGATAAAAGTAAAGCTTCTATCTTCAAAAACAGAAATCTCAACTGGAATTACAAAACCTGCTTTATCTTGTGTCCTTGCGTTGTATTCTTTACAAAATGCCATGATATTAACACCATGTTGTCCTAAAGCTGGCCCTACAGGAGGAGCAGGATTTGCTTTGCCTGCTTGTAGAGCAAGCTTGATAACTGCAACAATTTTTTTTGCCATTAGATTAGAAAATTTAAGCTTAAGTAGAAAATCATAATTTTACTCGACAAACCAAAACAATTAGAAATTAATTTTGTTTATTGATTTGGGAGAACTCTAATTCTACAGGAGTCTCGCGCCCAAATATTGAAAGTAATGCTTTTAATTTATTTCTTTCCCCGGAAACTTCTATAACTTCTCCCTGGAAATCTTTGAATGGACCACTAGTTACTATGATTCTATCTTTTTCTTCAATATCTAACTTGATTACCGCTTTCTTCTCTGATGCACGCTTAAAGATTCTATTGACTTCTTGTCTGGATAATGGTCGAGGTTTGATATGACCTCGCGATCTTCCGCTGCCTCTTCCGTCTTCAGCACCGACAAAGTTAATTACATTTGGAGTACTTTTTACAGCCATCATTGTATCTTCATCCAAAATCATCCTTACAAGGACATAACCTGGGAAAACTTTTTCTTCAGTAGTTTGCCTGCTTCCATCTTTTTTTAATTTAATTCCAGGAGTTTGGGGAATTTCAATTTCAATGATTCGATTATTAACACCTAAAGTTACTGATCTCTGTTCAAGAGTCGCTTTTACTTTTTTTTCACAGCTTGATGCTACTTGAACTGCATACCATCTTGCGATGCTTGTATTTGCTTTTGAAGAAGCAAGGCTTGTAGTTAATTCATTACTCATTTTTCTAGAAGCTTAATTAAGATCTTTATTAATGGATATTCGGGAGATAATTCAACCAAAAATTTGCGAGGCTGCCCATCCATAGAATCTGCTAACAGAAGCAATGGCTGCAGCAGAAAACGATACCATAATTATAACTGCTACTGATTCGCTAAAAAGTTGTTGTTTGTTAGGCCACACGACAAGTCTAAGCTCATCGTATGTAGATCTAAAAAAATTATTCTTTTTTTTAGGCTCTTCAACTTCAGGAGAATCCTTTTTAAGAGGTTCTTTATTAGTAGTAGGACTTGTCACAAATTTTTTTTTGAAATTGAGCTTTACGCTTTAATTTTTATTTTAGCTTATTGATTTACTCCTCAGCTAGGTTTGAAAACGATCTCATCTTTTTTTGCTGGGTTAAGTTTAATTGTTATATTTTTTTTGTTTTTGAAGCTATCCTCTAAAAGTTTTGCGGCCAAGGGATTTTCTATTTGTCTTCTAAGTTCCCTGCTAAGTGGCCTAGCACCATATTCAGGTTCGTAAGAATCGTTTGCAATTTTATTAATAACTTTATTGTCTATAGCGATATTTATTTTCTGTTCAAGTAGCAGGTTTTTTAAATCTTCAGTTTGTAAAATTATAATTTTTTGAAGTTCATCAATAGATAATGGATTAAACTTAACTACTTCGTCAATTCTATTTAAAAATTCAGGTCTAAAAATTGAAGACAATGTATTACTAATGGAATCATCTAAGGTTTGTTGATCTTTTTCTAATTTTCCTTCACTTTTAGAAATCTTTTGTGAATACTCCAGTATAGATTTACCAGCTAGGTTGCTTGTCATAATGATTACGGTATTTTTGAAGTTTACGGTCCTTCCTTGAGAGTCCGTTAATCTTCCTTCATCTAAGACTTGTAGAAGGATATTAAATACTTCTGAATGTGCTTTTTCTATCTCATCAAGAAGGATGACTGAATAGGGTTTACGTCTTACAGCTTCAGTTAATTGACCTCCCTCTTCATAACCAACATAACCAGGAGGAGCTCCCAAAAGTCTTGCTACGGCATTTTTCTCCATATATTCACTCATGTCTAATCTTAAAAGTGCGTCTTCTTCATCAAATAAAGCTGTTGCAAGAGATTTTGCTAATTCTGTTTTACCAACACCTGTAGGACCCATAAATAAAAAAGATCCGATAGGTCTTTTAGGACTTTTCATGCCAACGCGAGCTCTTCTAATTGCAGCAGAAACAGCTTCTATAGCTTTTTCTTGTCCAATAACTTTTTCACTTAGTTCTGTTTCTAGATTGACTAATTTCTTACGTTCATTTGAAACTACTTTAGAAATTGGAATACCTGTAATTTTTGAAACAACATCAGCAATATCATCAGGTTCAACTTGATATTTAAAAGGGAAATTTCTATTTTTCTTTATTTTATTAAAGTTCTCTTCAACTTTTTGTATTTCATTCTCTATTTCATTTAACTCTTCTTCAAGCTTTTCTAAATAATCCAGATCATTTTCAATTTCGCGATTTGATTTATCTTTTATTTGTTTGGTTAGCTTATCTTCTTCTTTCATTAGAATAGATAATTGCTCCATTTCTTCACGCAAATTGTTCCAATTGTCCAAAAGAACGTTCAATTTTGCCTCTGATTGTTGCCTCATATTCAACAATTTTTCTTGAGCTTCGATATTTTCTCCTTGCAAATTATTCAGTTTTTCATTAATAGTATGAAGTTTGTTTTCTTGTTGAAGAATGATTTGAGGCTTTTTATTAGACTCGATTTTTAACTCTGCAGCTGCTTCATCAATTAAGTCTATTGCTTTATCAGGAAGACATTTATCGCTGATGTATCTGTCGGCCAATTTTGCAGAATAAATCACAGCTTCCTCAGAAATTTTTATGCCATGATGTGATTCATATTTCTTTTTGATACCTTGCAGTATTTTTGCGCTTAATTCTACTGAAGGTTCATTAACAGCTATCTTTTGAAAGCAATTATTTAATGCCTGATCTTTTTCAATAGTTTCACGAAATTTCTCAGGTGTTGTAGTACCGATACATCTAAGTTCTCCTTCAGCTAGTAAAGGTTTTAAGATATTACTAATGTCGGTAGAAGATCTTTCAGAACTTAATATTGAATGAATTTCATCAATAAATAGAATCATTCGTTGGCTTGGATTGTTTAGTTCCTGCATTATTAAGCTTAGCCTTTCTTCTAGTTGGCCTCTAAATTTTGTCCCAGAAACTAAAGCACCTAAGTCTAGAGAAATAATTTTAGAGTCTTTTAAAGAATCAGGAACTTTTTTGTCTACAATTAATTGCGCAAGTAATTTTGCAATTGAGGTTTTACCAACTCCAGGATTGCCGATAAGTATAGGATTATTTTTGTTTCTTCTGCAGAGTACCCTCATTAAATTATTGATCTCATTTTCTCTCCCTAAAACGGGATCCAATAAGCCTTTTTTAGCTGATTCTGTTAAATCTTTCCCATAAATTGAAAGAGCATTTTCATTTTTCCCAACTTGTTTTTTGGTTTCAATTTGAAGTTTACTTTTGGGTGATGGAATACTAGCTTCTTCAAATTTTTCTTCTTTAACTAAAGTCTCTTTATTTGATTCAAAATTAGATTGATTATTTATTTCAAGTACGTTCTCATAATTAAAAGAATCTTTTGATTGATTAATATTTGGGAAAAACTTTAATTCTTCTTCTAATTTTTCCATCGAAAGGTTGCCTTCTTCAAAAACATAATTTCCAATTCTTAAATCTCTTCCAAGAGCAATTAGTAAATGAGGGATTTCTATGAATCTCGATCCCCATTGGATTTTAATCTGATTCGCATTATCTAATAAAATTTCTAAATCTTCTCCGATAGTAAAAATATCTGACTCATTTGTTGGTGTCTCTTCTAAAAAATCTTCTGTTATGTCTAAAACTGTATCTTGATCGATTGATAATTTTTCAATGAAAGCAAAGAATTCACTTGATGAGAACAATGTATGAATTATGTGTTCAATATTAAATTCGCTATGATCCCATTTTTTTGCTGTTTCTTCCCCTAATAAAAGAAGATTCCAACTGATATCGCTAAATAGTTCAGGACTGGATGTAAGTGTTTCTTTCATAAACTATAAAAAAACTATAGTTGATTATTAATTAATATTCTAAATAGTATCTGCATTAATAATCATCAAATAATTTTTAAATTGTAAGATGAATTTGAAAAATATGTTTATGAGAGGGTTCTAGAGACTTTGGAATTAATAAAAGCGTTAACTAATATTTAAGTTGTTATTAAATTAAAAAATTATAAATGGTTAACATATATATTTCAGATATTAGCCAAATAGTTCAGCTATTTATAGGATTTAAATAGTAATAATTAAATTGTGAAAGAAACTATTGATTTTCTTATTGATACTATTGAAGCAAGGCAAGTCCTTGATTCAAGAGGTAATCCAACTGTAGAGGCAGAAGTATTTTTGGAATGTGGTGCAAGTGGTAGAGCAATTGTTCCCAGCGGAGCTAGCACTGGTGCTCATGAGGCACATGAATTAAGGGATGGTGGTTTAAAATATATGGGGAAGGGTGTTTTAAATGCGGTTAATAAAATTCATGAAACAATATCCCCGGCTTTATGTGGTTTGTCAGCTTTAGATCAAACTGCTGTAGATAAATTAATGATTGAAATTGATGGAACTCCTAATAAATCTAACCTTGGAGCAAATTCAATCCTTGCAGTAAGTCTTGCAACTGCTCGAGCATCAGCAAATGCTTTAGACGTTCCACTATACAGGTATCTTGGAGATCCATTATCTAATCTCCTTCCAGTCCCATTAATGAATGTAATAAATGGTGGTGCTCATGCACCAAATAGTCTTGATTTTCAGGAATTTATGCTTGTCCCACATGGAGTTAATAATTTCAGTGAATCATTAAGAATGGGTACTGAAATTTTTCACTCATTAAAATCATTACTTGATCAAAAAGGTTTATCTACTGCTGTAGGCGATGAGGGTGGATTTGCACCTAATTTGTCATCAAGCGAAGAAGCAGGGGACTTATTATTAGAAGCAATTCAAAAAGCTGGATTTAAGCCCGGTGAGCAGGTATCTTTAGCTTTAGATGCTGCTAGTACTGAATTTTATAGTGATGGTATTTATAAATATGAAGGTAAAAGTTTAAATAGTTCTGAAATGATTTCATATCTTTCAAGATTAGTTTCTAATTATCCAATAGTTTCAATAGAGGACGGTTTAGCTGAGGATGATTGGGAGGGTTGGTCAGAATTAAACAAAGAATTAGGAAATAAAGTTCAGCTTGTAGGTGATGATTTATTCGTTACGAATACAGAAAGATTAAGAAAAGGGATTATGGAAAAATCTGCCAATTCAATCCTAATAAAGGTAAATCAAATTGGAACATTAACTGAAACTTTGGAAGCTATTGAGTTAGCTAAAATGTCTGGTTTCACAAGTGTTATTAGTCATAGAAGTGGTGAGACTGAAGATACAACAATTGCAGATTTATCTGTCGCCACAAGATCAGGTCAGATCAAGACTGGCTCTTTGAGCAGAAGTGAAAGGATTGCAAAATACAATAGGCTTTTAAAAATTGAGGAGGAATTGGGAAATCAAGCAAGATTTGCTGGAGCTTTAGGTTTAGGTCCCAAAAATATATAGTTTTTTAGCGCTTAAGTTTTTCTAAACGTGAGCCTTTTCTCATACTTAATTGGCACTTTATCCAATCAATACTTATTGGTAATGCAAAAAAAAGTGGCAACAATGCAAAACTATTTTGTTTATTGGTTACGAGTAAAGCAGATGCAATTGATAAGCTTCCTATAAGAATTGAATGGCCTAAAGTTTTTTGCGCAGTAAACATTTTTTTGAATTGCCTATCAGACTCTCCCATTCTTATTTGCAATTGTAAATCGCCCTGCTCTAATCTTTCTAAACTTTCATCTATTCTTTTGGGAATGCCAACAGCTTTTGATCCTAGTTCACCTACTTGCCTTCCAAATTGGTTAATTAAATCGTTGGGAGTTTGATTATTTGAAGTCATAAGTTCTATTAAATAAGGCTTGGTAACTGATACAAGGTTAAACCCTGGATCAAGCATTCTACCAACTCCTTCAAAAGTTGATAGAGCTCTCATCACAAAGATTAAATCTACTGGTAGTTGAAATGGTGTTTCATAAACAAGTTCGTATAAATCTCCAGATAATTTTTCCATAATATTTGGACTAAATGGTGGAGTTAAGGCTTCTTTAAGCATCAATCTGACCAATCTTCTGACTGGTCCTACATCAATATCTTTTGAAATTAGCCCAGCTTGTTGTAATTGATTTACAAGTGATGAGGCGTCTCTTAAAGCAGCAGCCTTAACCATCCCCCCTAATCTTGTTTGAAGATTATTTGAGATATTGCCCATCATTCCAAAATCATAAAAAATCAATTTACCTTCATTTGAAACTGCTAGATTCCCTGGATGAGGGTCTGCATGAAAAAAACCGTAATTTACTAATTGTTTTAAATAACTGATGGCGCCTATTTCTGCGATTTTAGGTAAATCAATTTCTTGTGATTGTAATTTTTCTAAATCGCTTATTTTTGTTCCTTCTAGATAACTTAAACAAAGGACTTTTTCACTGCTCATATCCCAAATTACTTCAGGAACTTCAACATTTTCATCATCAAGAAATTGCTGTCTAAATCTTGCTGCATATTGTGCTTCACAATTAAAATCAAGCTCCTTCATGAGAACTTTCCTACACTCTTTAGCAATCTCAACCCAGTTTCTACCTCGACTCCAATTCTTATTTTTCTGCAATAATCCTGCTATTTGCTGCATTATGACCAAATCTATAATAAACAATTCTTTTAAATTGGGTCTTTGAACTTTAAATACTACTTTCTTACCATCTTTTAAAGTCGCTCTATGGACCTGAGCCAGTGATGCCGATCCAACCGGATCACATATTATTTGATCTATTTCATTAAACTTAGATCCTAGTTCTTCTTTTATAGTTTCTTCAACTTGCGTAAATGAAAAATTAGGAACTTGATCCTGCAATTTAGACAATTCCTGTATCCAGGTATTAGGAATTAAATCAGGTCTCGCTGATAATAATTGTCCAATTTTAATAAATGCTGATCCAAGCTTTATTAATTGATTAGTAAACCACCTTGCTCTTTTAATTTGGACCTTGTATTTTTCATTATTCTTACTTTGGAAAATTGTAAATCTAATATTATCTATCCATAAAATTATTAAAAGCGAAATTAGAGTTTTCCAAATAAGAAAGGCCCTCTTCAATTTTTTTAAACGATAATGAAGAATGTAATAACTCATTTAATTTGATTATTTATATTTTTATTAAAGAGATCAATTTGCTTATTGATACCTTCAATTTCATTTAAAGCTTTTTTTAGTTTGGAATCTTGATAAGTATTTGTAGACTCATTTTCTTGAATATTTTCGGCTTTTTCCAGTCTTGATGCTTCTTCGATTATGGATTCTTTTAAACTATCAAATTCTTTTTTGAGAATTTCTGGCGCATCCTGAGCAATATTTGTTGCTTCTCCAATTTTTTCAACAAATATTTCGTTTAATTTTTCGGTTACTTTCTTAATGGTAGCTTTTAAAAGGTAATCAGAGTTGGTCATGAAAAATATAATGTTTCAACAGCAATTGATTTTTCTATATGACCTAATAATAGATCAATACAGAACATTTCACGTAACTGATAATTTTGATAATTAATTTTTTATGTTTTTCCTATGTAAGTTTGTTTCTATATTAAGCTTTTTTCTCTTTTTTCTTTTAACTTATATCTATATAAAGGTTCAGGTATTTACTTTAAAAATATCTTCTAACCAAGAACTCATCTAATTAACTACTAAAAAAGGAGTTTTTAAAAATTGGAAATCATTGAGTCAGATGTAGTTATTATCGGAGGAGGCCCGGCAGGATGTACTTGCGCACTTTATACATCTCGTTCAAACTTAAAGACAGTAATTTTAGATAAAAATCCATCTGTTGGAGCTTTAGCAATAACTCATCAAATAGCTAATTATCCAGGTGTACCGGTTGATATAAGTGGAGAGAAATTACTTACTCTAATGAGAGAACAGGCCGTGCAATACGGCACAGATTATAGAAGAGCGCAAGTGTTTGGAATAGACGCAAGTGGAGAATGGAAAATAGTTTATACGCCCGAAGGCACTTTCAAAGCTAAAGCACTTGTACTTGCAAGTGGAGCCATGGGTAGGCCTGCATCATTTAAGGGCGAAGCGGATTTTCTTGGCAAAGGAGTAAGTTATTGTGCTACATGTGATGGGGCTTTTTATAAAAATAGAGAAGTTGCCGTTGTTGGAGTGAATAAGGAGGCAATTGAAGAGGCAACTGTTCTAACTAAATTTGCATCAACAGTGCATTGGATTACATCAAGTGATCCTAAATCAGATAATGAAGAAGCTATGGAATTGATGGATAATTCAAATCTAAAACATTGGAGTAGAACAAGATTATTGGAAATATTGGGCGATGATACGGGTGTGAATGGGGTTGTTGTAAAAAATAAAAAAGAAGAAAATCCTATCAATTTAAATTTAGATGGAGTATTTGTCTACATGAGTGGTTCAAAGCCGATTACTGATTTTTTAGGTGATCAAATTGCTTTAAAAGAAGACGGAGGAGTTATTGTTGATGACTTTATGTCTACAAACTCTGATGGAGTATGGGCTATTGGAGATATAAGAAATACACCATTTAAGCAAGCCGTAGTTGCGGCTTCTGATGGATGTATTGCTGCGATGTCAATTGATAGATACTTAAATAGTCGAAAAAATATAAGAGTAGATTGGATTCATTCTTAAAATAAATATTGCTTCTTTAATTCAAAGGGGTGTTGCTTCAGAAATATAAGCAACTCCTCCGTAGTAGCTTAAATCGTCTCTGATGTTATCTCTCATTTTATCTATTAATTCTTGCTCACAAAAAACAATTACATGAGCATTTGCTCCTAATCCTGTAAATTCCATATCTTCAGTAACAACTCTTTCAGGCCCTCTGCCTGTAGCGTGTTTCATAACTGTATATCCAGGAACATTAGCTTTTTCTAATGTTTTAATGATTGCATCTAGTTCTCTTTCACTAAATATCAAGTCTAATCTTTTCATTTTTATAGAGGGGACAATGGGATAATGGTATTTACTAAACTCATATATATGGGAATGCCAAGAACTATATTAAATGGGAAAGTTAGACCTAGTGTAGTTGAAATATAATAACTAGATTTAGCTTCTGGAACTGTCATCCTCATCGCTGCAGGAACTGCTAAATAAGAGGCGCTTGCACATAAAACCACAAATAAAAGTGCGTTGCCAGGTTCTAAAGATAAAAATCTTGCAACGAAGACACCAATAAATGCGTTAAACAAAGGCATAAAAATGGCAAAGCCAATCAAGAACGAACCCGCATTCTTCAGTCTCGGCAATCTTTGAGCAGCGACTATTCCCATATCTAACAAGAAGAAGCATTCTGCTCCATAGAATAATTGTCCAGTAAAAGGCTCCATTTTTGCAATCCCTGAGGGATTACTGGAAGCAGTGAGAAATCCTACAATTAAGCTTGAGAGCAATAAATAAACTGATCCATTCAAAAGTGATTCGTGTAATATTGCGCTTAGATGCATTTTTCTTGATTTTGGTCTATTTTTGGGAGCTGCAAATTTCACAAGTAATAATCCAACAATTATTGCAGGAGATTCCATTAAAGCTAAGGCGCCAACCATAAACCCATCAAAGACTATTTTTTGACTTTCCAAAAAACTTTCTGCGGAAATAAATGTAACAGCACTAATTGAACCGTATGCTGCTGCTATGGCGGCTGAATTAAAGACATCAAACTTAAATCTTAAGATTAAAAATCCAATCAGCGGGATGACAAGTGACATAAGTATTGCAGCACTTAAAGTAGGCAATACTTGATCTGTAAAACCACTTTGCTGTATCTCTATACCTCCTTTAAACCCAATAGCTAGTAGCAGATATAAGGAGAAGAGTTTAGGTAATGGAGCTGGTATTTCTAAATCAGATTTAAAGAGTACTGATATTGCTCCAATCAAAAAGAAAAGAACTGGTGGGGCTAATACATTTTGCAGAATTGGATTTATTTCCATAAATTACTAGGCTATTTCATTTAGAGCAGTTTCTAAAGCTTCTTTTCTTGTTTCAATAATGCCTTCAACTCCAAACTTAGCTAATCTATCTTTTACTTTTTCATTGGCACCAGCTACAAATGCTTTTCTGGAACTATTTTTTGCTTCCTGCATCATATCCTCTATTGCCAGAGTCGCAGTAACTCCAAGTCGTGGTACATCAGTGATATCTAATATCAAAACTTTGTAGTTTCTTACAAGCATCATTCTCTCAGATATGCCTTTAGCTGCTCCAAAACTAAGTGGTCCTTTAAGTCTAAATAGCATTACCTCGCCTGAACATCTATCTAGAAGTGCTTTTTCATCTGCAGGCAAAGCATTTTTTCCTTGATCATCTTCTGATAAAGGATTATCCTCATCCATACCTTCTAGTTGAGTCTCGGTAATTGAATCAATAGTGAGCATATTTGCGATGAATACACCGACTAAAACTGCCCAAATTAAATCCCAAAAAACAGTCATTAAAAGTACGCCGTACATTACTACTGATGTTTTTAAAGATAATTTGTGAGCCCTCCTCAAGAATCCCCAATCAATAATATCTAGGCCTACTTTTATAAGAATTCCTGCTAGCAATGCAGTTGGTATTTGCTCAGCTAAAGGTCCTGCACCAACTAAAACTATCAACAAAACAAGCGAGTGAACCATACCAGAAATTGGAGTTGATCCTCCAGATTTAACATTTATAACTGTTCTCATAGTTGCTCCTGCTCCAGGTAAACCTGAAAACAGACCTGCAACTGCATTTCCTATTCCTTGACCAATAAGTTCTCTATCAGAATTATGTTTTGTTTGAGAGATATTGTCTGCTACTAGAGATGTCAGTAAGGAGTCAATTGCGCCAAGTACTGCTAGGACTAATCCTGCTTTGAAAATAATTGGGAAATATTGATTAAAACTTGGGAAATTTAAAGATGGAATTCCCCTTGGGATTTCTCCAATTCTATCAATAGCTCCATCTCCAAAAATTAATATTGATATTGGGGTAACTATCAATAGGGCCAAGAGAGGAGAAGGAACCCACTGACTTATTTTTCTAGGAGTAAGAAATACTATACCTAGTGTCATTATTGCTACACCAATAGCAGCACCATTGGGCTGGAAATTTGAAAATACAGTAGTTAAAGATTCGACTACTCCACCTCGAGTGCTAATTCCAAGTAATGGTCCAATCTGAAGCGCAATGATTATTACTCCAATACCAGACATAAACCCAGAAACAACAGAATATGGAACTAAAGTAATGTATTTACCTAATTTTAAAATTCCGAATAATATTTGCAGTAAGCCGCCAATGACTACCGCTGCCATAACTAAAGGTAAAATTTGTCCTGCCGAAAGATCTCTTGGAACCCCTACTGCTGCTAAGCCTGCTACTACACCTGCAACAGTTACACTCATGGGACCGGTAGGTCCACTAACTTGAGCAGGTGTTCCGCCGAATAATGCTGCTAAAAAACCAACTACTACTGCTCCATATAGTCCATAAATTGCTCCGCCAGGTCCTAACGCAGCATTACCAAAAGCAAGAGCGAGAGGTAAAGCCACCACTGCGGCTGTGATGCCTCCAAGAATATCGCCTCTTATATTTTTTAGATGAAATCCATTAATTATTTTCAAAGATGCTCTCCTTAAAATAAATACTTAACTAGAAGATATTATCTCTTAATGACGTAAATTTGTGAAAAATGAAGTTTGTACAAAATATTTTTGTAACTTTTTTTATCTTATTTAGATGAATTTTAGTTAATTTTCCTGAACAAAAGGAGTCTCTGATTGATTTAAGTGTGAGGTGAGCGATTAATGTATTAAATAAATATTTTTTAATTTAAATAATATTCAAATGAATTCGATTATTCGTCCAAGAAGATTAAGAAGGTCTGAGGCAATTAGAGAAATGGTAAGAGAAAATCATCTAAAAGCTTCGGACTTTATATATCCATTATTCATTCATGAAAAAGATTTTAAAGAGGAAATTTCGGCAATGCCAGGAACTTTTAGATGGGACATGAATGGCTTAATAAAAGAGGTCACTAGGGCATGGGAATTGGGGATAAGGTGTATTGTTCTTTTTCCAAAAATAAACGATAGCTTAAAGACTGAAGATGGAGCAGAGTGTTTTAATGAAGACGGTTTAATTCATAGAGCTATTCGAAAATTAAAAAAAGAGATTCCAGAAATGGCAATAATGACAGATGTTGCCTTGGACCCTTACTCGTGTGATGGACATGATGGCTTAGTTGATAAAACAGGAAAAATATTGAATGATGAAACGATTGAAATTTTAAAAAAACAAGCTTTAACTCAAGCTAGAGCTGGAGCAGATTTTATTGGCCCTAGTGACATGATGGATGGGAGAGTTGGAGCAATTAGGACTGCTCTTGATAGTGAAGGATTTAATGATGTAGGTATTATTAGTTATACAGCTAAGTATTCATCTGCTTATTATGGTCCGTTTAGAACTGCTTTAGATTCGGCTCCTAGAGAAAATAGTAAGAAAATAATTCCAGACAATAAGTCTACATATCAAATGGACCCTGCCAATTCAAAAGAGGCTCTAATTGAATCTGCATTGGATCAGTATGAAGGAGCTGATATTTTGATGGTAAAACCTGGAATTTCATATTTGGATATTATTTATAGACTAAGCACATTTTCAAATAAGCCTATAGCTGCATACAATGTTAGTGGGGAGTACTCCATGGTAAAGTCTGCTGCTATGAAAAACTGGATTAACGAAAAAGATATTGTGTTAGAAACGTTGCTTAGTTTCAAAAGAGCAGGAGCAAAACTGATACTTACTTATCATGCTTGCGATGCATCTCAATGGTTGCAGGATAATTAAAAACTCATTATTAACAAAAATTTGGTTTATTCTTAGATTAATTATAAATTAACTACTTTGTTTTGAAGTTATCACAAGAAGTAAATAGGATTGGTCACATCGCACTTAGAGTAGAGAATCTCGAAAGGGCCAAATCTTTTTATATTAAACTTGGTATGAATTTAGTTTGGGACGATAAAGATTGGTCTTATTTAGAAGCTGGTAAAGGTAAAGATGGGCTTGCGTTGTTAGGTCCTAGCTACAAAGCTGCGGGACCACACTTTGCTTTTCATTTTGAAAATAAAAAAGAAGTGGAAAATATTCAAAATGATTTAAAGAATTCTGGTGTAAAAGTTGGACCTTTACATGAACATAGAGATGGAACAGCATCTTTTTATATGAAGGATACTGAAGGAAACTGGCTCGAGATGCTTTATGTTCCTCCTGAAGGGATTCAATCGAATGTTTGATTCTTTTTTTTTGTATGCAAGAGAAAAGTTATCCTAAAAAATCATATTCAGATAAAACCTTAGAAGAAGAATCTATAAGCCTTTTAGAGTGGGATTCATTAAAAACGCATTTATCTTCATTCGCCTCAACGGAAATGGGTAAAAGAGCAATTCTAAGTTTTAGTATTCCTTCAGAATACGAAGCCTCAAAAAGACTTTTGAATGAAACTGTTGAAATAAATGAGCTAGAAAATAATTTAGATAAATCAATTAGTTTTTCTGGAGTTTTTGATATTAGTAGAAATATTAGAATTTGTTCTAAGGGAGGCGTAATTTCATCTTCTGAATTATTAGAAATAGTAAAAACAATTGCTGCAGCAAGAAATTTAAAAAAAATCTTATTTAATTTTGAACAAAGGCCTTATATTTCATCAGTCACAAAAAATTTAATTGACCATCAGAATATCGAAACGATTCTTAAAAAAGGCATTGAATCTAATGGAAGGATTTCAGACAATGCTAGTAATAAACTATCTATTCTTAGAAAAGAATTATTATCTAAGAAAATTGAAAGAAAAATATTAGTTGAGAAATTTATTCAAAAGAATTTAGCTTATTTGCAAGATACTACTATTGGAGATCGATATGGTAGGCCTGTTTTAGCAGTGAAAGTTAATTATGTGGATAAATTTAAAGGCATAATTCATGACTCTTCATCTTCAGGAAATACAGTATATTTTGAGCCTGAAAGTGTAGTAACTAAAGGAAATAAGATTGCTTCTTTAGAGGCTAGGATCACAGCTGAAGAATTTAAATTACTTAAGAAATGGTCCCAGATTGTTAGTGATAATTCAGAAAATCTCATTGAAATGGCATCCATTTTATTGAGATTAGAAAATGCTCTAACTCGTTCAAGATATTCGAAATGGATTGGAGGCAAAACTCCTACTTTTGAGAAAAATCCTATTATTTCTTTAATTGGTTTTTCTCATCCGTTATTGATTTGGGAACATAAGAAAAAAGGAACCCCTCCCCCAGTGGCTGTCGATTTTTATTTTAATAGAAATATTAAGGTTATATCTATTACAGGTCCAAATACTGGAGGTAAAACGGCAGCTTTAAAAGGTTTGGGCTTGTCTTTACTTATGGCTAGAGCAGGGTTATTGATACCTTCAACTAATAATCCTATTATCCCTTTTTGTCCAAATATATATGTGGATATAGGAGATAATCAATCATTAGAAGAAAATTTATCTACCTTCAGTGGGCATATATCCCGCATAAAAGAGATATTAGATTCACTTGATTCTAAGAAAGGATTATCAGTTGTTTTGTTAGATGAGATTGGATCTGGCACAGATCCTCTTGAAGGAAGTGCTCTTGCGATGGCTTTATTAAAAGAATTTGCAAATAAATCTGATATCACTTTAGCAACTACACATTATGGAGATATTAAGGCTTTAAAATATAACGACTCAAGATTTGAAAACGTATCAGTTGCCTTCGATGAAGATTCTTTGAAGCCAAAATATATACTCAACTGGGGTATTCCTGGGAGAAGTAATGCTTTGTCAATTGCAAAGAGAATTGGTCTCGATGAAAGCATACTCAATGAAGCTGCACATTATCTAAAGCCAAAAGAAGTTGACAATATTAACAGTATTATCAAAGGACTTGAGGAAGAGAGGATTAAACAACAAAATTCTGCAGAAGCGGCTGCAGAATTGATTGCAAGGACTGAAATATTACATGATGAACTGAAGAGAAATTATGAATATCAAAAAATAAATGCTGAAAAAATCCAGGAAATCGAAAGGTCTAAATTATCAAAACATATTGTTGCCGCTAAAAAAGAGGTAATTGATTTGATTAAAAAATTAAGAGATAAAAATGTTAATGGAGAGGATACGAGAATTATTGGAAAAAGATTAAAGGAAATTGAGACTGAACATTTAACCCAAAAAAAATTTGAAAAGTCAATATCATGGAATCCTCAGGTTGGTGATTTTGTAAAAATAAAAAGTTTAAATAGTACCGGGCAAATTGTAGATTTAGATAAAAAAAGTGGTTTTTATGAAGTTAAATGTGGTTCATTTAGAAGTACATTATCTGTAAATGACTTTGAAGGTATTAATGGAGAAAAGCCTAATTTAAATAGGTCAAAAATTGAGATCAAGTCTAAAAGAGAAGATTTTACTTTTTCTAAAATTAGAACGAGTAAAAATACAATTGACGTAAGAGGGTTAAGAGTTCATGAAGCCGAAATAATTATTGAGGAGAAAATTAGAAAATTTCATGGACCGCTATGGATTGTTCATGGAATTGGCACAGGGAAATTAAAAAAAGGACTAAGAAATTGGTTATCAGGTTTAAATTATGTTGAAAAGATTGAAGATGCAGCCAACAACGAGGGTGGCCCTGGTTGCAGTATTGCGTGGATAAAATAAAATTTAAAATACCTAGAAAACAATTTAATAAGCTTATTAAGTGCAATTTATTGATCAAGCCAACATTATTCTTAAAGCTGGAAAAGGTGGAAATGGAATAGTTTCATTTAGAAGAGAAAAATTCGTTCCTGCTGGAGGACCTTCGGGGGGAAATGGTGGCAGAGGGGGTTCAGTTATTTTGGTGGCTGATAATAATCTTCAAACATTATTAGATTTCAAATTCAAACGTGAAATAATTGCTGAAGATGGATGCAAAGGAGGTCCTAATAAGAGATCAGGCGCTTCAGGTGAGGATACAATCCTTAAAGTACCCTGCGGTACAGAAATAAGAGATATTAAAACCGGCATTATTTTAGGAGACTTAACTAAAGATAAGCAGAGTTTAACTATTGCCATTGGAGGAAGAGGTGGACATGGTAATGCTTACTATTTAAGTAATCAAAATAGAGCCCCAGAATCATTCACTGAAGGAAAAGATGGTGAGATATGGGAAGTTCAATTAGAACTAAAACTTCTTGCAGAGGTTGGGATTATAGGCCTTCCAAATGCTGGAAAAAGTACTTTGATTTCTGTTATTTCATCTGCCCGTCCAAAAATCGCAAATTATCCTTTCACAACTCTAATACCTAACTTAGGTGTAGTAAGAAAAATTGATGGGAATGGTTCCCTTTTTGCGGATATTCCTGGATTAATATCAGGGGCAGCTGATGGAGTAGGTTTAGGCCATGATTTTTTAAGGCACATCCAAAGAACGAAGATACTTGTTCACTTAATTGATGCAGTTGCAGAAAATCCTTTAAAGGATTTTGAGATAATTGAGCAGGAATTAAAAAAATATGGGAAAGGTCTTTTAGATAAAGAGAGGATAATAGTATTGAATAAAATGGAGCTGGTAGATGATGATTATTTGAAAATAATTTCAAAAAAGTTAGAAGATTTATCTAAAAAGAAAGTTTTAGTTATTTCTTCATCTTTAAAAAAAGGTTTATCTTCACTGCTTTCTGAAGTATGGAAAAGGATCTAACTTAAATTAAAAATTTTTTTGTAAAAAACACTTGATTTAATAATGAAAATTAGTCATAAATAAGATACTTCTTTAAAAATAATATGAATTTCTATACTTGCTTTGATCAACAAGGAAAAATAATAGCTAGATGTCAAACCATCCAAGATATTGAGGTTTTAAAGAAAATGGGAAGACCAATAGTGGAAGTCAAGGAAATGAAAAATGAGGAGTCGGTTGTTTGTTCTCTTACAGGAAGTCCATCCGACTTTAATAGAGATTACTAAATAATTTAAAATAAAAAAAAGGGCTTTTAGAGCCCTTTTTTATTGTGGATTATCTATCAAAAGAAAACTTAATCATCATAAACAAGGCATTCTGGTTCATCCGGGTTGGCATCGCAGAATAGTTCCAAAGCATTAGGATCATGTTTATCCTCTGGGTGATGATCCTTATATTCTTCGAGTTCTTTTAGCTCTTCAGTTAAATGTCTGACCTTTGGAAGATTGCCCTCTGCTTTTGCAGATTCGATTTCCGATTGATCTTTTTGGATGTGTTCGTCAATGGATTTCATTTTAAGCTTTTCGTACTTTAGTAGACATACATAACATAGTTAATTTCTAATGAAATTGCATCATCTATTAACTGAATAAGTGTTCATTACAACATCATTTTTTTTCAAAATTGATTTATGTATTTTTTAGGACTCTAATCTCATTACTTCCTCTAAAGATGGTAAAACTGGGATTAGTTGATTTGGGTTTAAAGGGAATAAAGCTTTGTAGTAATCTTTTTTCCATTCATTGTCGAAGCATGTCCTATTTATGTTAGATAATTTAAAGAATTTTAATCTCCATTCAATAATCTTTTCGAAACTTGATAGTTCTTGTTTAGTACATTTGAAAAGTTTGCTATATATCAATTCCCATCTTATAAGCGTTGGAAAAAGGTAAATATCTGCGTAAGTTAACTCTTCCCCAAATATCCAGTCTCCTTTGTTTTTCTGTAGTAAATTTTCAACTTCATTTATAGCTGCGAAAAGATTTTGACTTGCATTTTCGTAAGCTGACTGGTTTCTGGCGAAACCACATTTATATACTCCATCATTAATGCTGTTATTAATTAAATCTAAAAATTTTTGATTACAGTCTTTAATAGTTAATATCTGAATTTTTGATTGAATTTTTATTGAATTGAGTAGTCTTATAATCTGTGAACTTTCATTAGATAAAATATTTACTTCATCTTTTATAAAACTAATTAAAAGGGGTAATGTTGCTCTAAAAATAATCTTTTTATTAGCTTTTTTGTAAAGGTCTGAAAGTCTGATACATCCCATAAACTTTGTATTGAAAATCCATTCGCCATGCTCAAGATCTGCTTTTAAAAAAATAACTTTAACTTTTTTAGATAAATGTTTTATTTCTTGGACGAGTAAAGTTCTTTGACACCATGGACAAGAATTCCCTACCAATAAATAAATTTGTCCATTCTCAGAATTAATCTCGTATTCACTATCAATAGTTATACCTTTAGGCCTTTTATAATTACCATGTAAATCTGATGGTGCGAAGCCATTCATTAATTGGGTCCAAAACCAAAACCAGAATTTTCTGGTGGCCTTTATAAGGTATTTATTTTGCATAAATTTTTATTTTAAAGAAAAAATGACTATTCAAAGAATACTTATCGTTTCAGGTACTCATGGGAATGAAATTAATCCTGTTTGGGCGGTTAAGCAATTTAATAGAGAGGAGAATAGTTTAAAACATGGCATCGAGTATGAGTACATCATAGGTAATCCTGTTGCCTATGAAAAAGGTTACAGATATATAGATGTAGATTTAAATAGATCTTTTAAAGAAAGTGAGAATTTTGATCAACACAAGAATAGCTTTTATGAAACTAATAGAGCTAATTTTTTAGTAGATGCATTTGGAATTAACGGATCTAAACCCTGTCAAATTGCAATTGATTTGCATACTACTACTGCAAATATGGGAACAAGCATTGTTTTGTATGGGAGGAGATTCAAAGATTTTTGTTTAGCTGCATTACTGCAGAACAAATTTGGATTGCCTATTTATCTACACGAAAAAGACAAAGCCCAAACTGGCTTTCTTGTAGAAGCTTGGCCATGTGGTTTAGTTATTGAAATAGGAGCTGTCGCACAAAATTTTTATGATCAAAATATTATAAATAGATTCTTAATAATCATTAGATCTTTAAGGGAAGAGATAGATAAATTGAAAAACAACCTTATAGAACTTCCAAAGGAATTGGTTGTTCATGTTCATCAAGGGAGTGTAGATTATCCAAGAGATGAAAAAGGATATATTGATGGCTTAATTCATCCTGAAAGAATAAACCAAGATTGGAAAATGATTAAAAAAGGAGATCCATTATTTCTTGATAGCCAAGGAATAATACATAAATATAATGAAGAAGAATTGATTTGGCCTGTTTTTATTGGCGAAGTTGCCTATAAGGAAAAAAACATTGCCATGAGCTACACGAAGAAAGAAGTTATTAGTTCTAACAATCAATGGGTTTATGAGTTTGAAAGCCTTTAAATTAAGAAACAAGGACAGTAAATTGATGAAAACTAATAAGGATTTTTTATTTCAAAGATAAGTTTATTTAATATTTAATGCTTTTATTTTTTTTGTTAAGTCTTCATCCTTAAAACCTTAAATTCTTTCGCTCCAGTAAATAACAGCTCCAAAAGCCTCTAATTGCAGTCTTCTATGCTTAGCCTCTCTTAAGGAAACCACCTCTTTCGATCTTTTTCCGTTAAGAAGCCATTCGATTATTACCAAGTTAAATCTTCAATAACAAAGAAAATATTAAGATATGGAGGTTCTTTTTTTTGATTTAGCAAAAAATAAGTTTACTTAAAGAAAAAAAATTACACATTTTTAGCAATTTTGGTCTAAAATCACCGAAGCGGAATTAATTTCCGTTTTTATTTACACGTCTCACATTAGAGACATACTTTACGAACTCATGACAACTATTCAGCAGCAGCGTTCTTCGCTGTTAAAAGGTTGGCCACAGTTTTGTGAGTGGGTAACATCAACTAACAACAGAATTTATGTTGGTTGGTTCGGCGTCTTAATGATTCCATGCCTTCTTACAGCAGCGGCTTGCTTCATCGTTGCATTCATCGCAGCACCACCAGTAGACATCGACGGAATTAGAGAGCCAGTTGCTGGTTCATTCCTATATGGAAACAACATCATCTCAGGTGCAGTTGTTCCTTCTTCTAACGCTATTGGTCTACACTTCTACCCAATTTGGGAAGCAGCTACTGTAGATGAGTGGTTATACAACGGTGGTCCTTACCAGCTTGTAATTTTCCACTTCCTAATTGGTATTTCAGCATACATGGGAAGACAGTGGGAGCTTTCATACCGTCTAGGTATGCGTCCTTGGATCTGTGTTGCATACTCTGCACCAGTTTCAGCAGCTTTCGCAGTATTTCTTGTATACCCATTCGGTCAAGGTTCATTCTCTGACGGAATGCCTCTAGGTATCTCTGGAACATTCAACTTCATGTTTGTTTTCCAGGCAGAGCACAACATTCTTATGCACCCATTCCACATGGCTGGTGTTGCTGGTATGTTCGGAGGATCTTTATTCTCAGCTATGCATGGTTCACTTGTTACTTCATCTCTAATCAGAGAAACAACTGAGACAGAGTCTCAGAACTATGGTTACAAGTTCGGACAAGAAGAAGAAACATACAACATCGTTGCAGCTCATGGCTACTTCGGTCGTTTGATCTTCCAATATGCTTCATTCAACAACAGCAGAAGTCTTCACTTCTTCCTAGCTGTATTCCCAGTTGTTTGTGTATGGTTAACTTCAATGGGTATCTGCACAATGGCATTCAACCTTAACGGTTTCAACTTCAACCAGTCAGTTGTTGATGCAAACGGTAAGATTGTTCCTACATGGGGTGACGTTCTAAACAGAGCAAACCTAGGTATGGAAGTAATGCACGAGCGTAACGCTCACAACTTCCCACTTGATCTAGCAGCAGCTGAGTCTACAACAGTAGCTCTTTCAGCTCCAGCTATCGGTTAAGCTTAAAGTTCTTAAATTTACAAGCCTCCTTTTTGGGGGCTTTTTTTTTGTTTAATTTTTAATTGGTTTCATATAATGTTTATATATAAATAAACATTTGATATTTCTATGAGTAGTAGTTTTGGAAAAATTTTTCGTGTTAGTACTTTTGGAGAATCACATGGTGGTGCAGTAGGAGTTATCCTTGATGGATGTCCCCCTAAGTTAAAAGTAGATATAAATCTGATACAAAATGAATTAGATAGGCGAAGGCCTGGCCAAAGTGACATTACAACGCCCAGAAATGAAGAAGATAAAATTGAAATATTAAGTGGGATAAAGGAAGGGTTCACACTTGGAACTCCAATAGCGATGTTGGTAAGAAACAAGGATCAAAAACCAGGAGACTATGATAACTTGGAACAAGTATTTAGACCTTCTCATGCAGATGGTACATATCATCTGAAATATGGAATTCAGGCAAGTTCTGGCGGTGGAAGAGCCTCTGCTAGAGAAACAATTGGGAGAGTAGCTGCTGGTGCTGTAGCAAAACAATTATTAAAAACCTTCTGTAACACTGAAATACTATCTTGGGTAAAGCGTATACATGATATTGATTCTGATATAAATAAAGAGAAGATTTCTCTCAAAAAAATAGATTCTAATATTGTTAGATGTCCAGATGAAAAGGTATCAACAGAAATGATCGAGAGAATTAAGGAATTAAAGCGTCAAGGAGACTCTTGCGGCGGTGTTATTGAATGTCTAGTAAGGAATGTTCCCTCTGGTCTTGGAATGCCAGTTTTTGATAAATTAGAAGCTGATTTAGCAAAGGCTTTGATGTCTTTGCCTGCCACGAAAGGCTTTGAAATAGGTTCAGGTTTCTCCGGAACTTATTTAAAAGGAAGCGAACATAATGATGCATTCATCAAGTCTGATGATGTTAGTAAGTTAAGAACAACATCAAACAATTCAGGAGGTATACAGGGCGGAATAAGTAATGGTGAAAATATTGAGATGAAGATAGCTTTTAAACCTACAGCAACCATCGGGAAAGAACAGAAAACAGTAAATGCTGAAGGTAAAGAAGTACTTATGAAAGCAAAAGGGAGGCACGATCCATGCGTTCTACCAAGAGCAGTTCCCATGGTTGATGCTATGGTAGCTCTAGTACTTGCTGATCATTTGCTTCTAAATCATGCTCAATGTGACTTAATAAATAAGTAGTATTTTTGTTGAATAAATTATATTTATCTTTGATTTAATTATTTTTGAGCCATTCAAATATTTTTGGATCAAATTTTTTATTTTTGATAGCTTTATCTCCAATTACGACTGCTTTATACCCTAAAGATTTATAAGTTTTTAAATCATTGATTGATAGTCCTCCAGCAGCAATGAAATCAATATTTGTACAGTTGAGTATATCTATTGAACTATCTTTACTCTTTATTGGGTAAATTTTGATAATTTTGCAATTTAAATCTATCGCTTCCTTAAGATCTTTTAAATTATTAATTCCAGGAATTAATAAATAACTTTTTGACTGCGCATAATTGAAAAGATCTTTATCCCAAAATTTCATCATAGAAAAATTTAATCCAATTTTTAAAGAATCTTCTATTGATTGCTTATTAACTATGGAGGCGGATCCTAAATTAATTCTTGGATATTTAATTTTGATATCGGATACAAAATCGAACCAATTTTCGTTGTTAGACCAACTTATTTCAATATTCTTTAATCCTAATTTTACTAAGTATTCTAATTCTTCAAAAAATAAATTTCTTATAGAGGTATTTGAGTAAATATTATCTTCAGGTTTTATAAGTAAAAAAAAAGACTCAGTTTTCAGGAACTCCGAAAAAGAATCTTCTTTATTATTCATTAAAAATTTAAACTTTTGCGATTAAATATAGTTTGCGACTTTTACTTCTGAGCGGTTAAGCAAATCTTGGATATCTTCAGTATCTATAGTTTCTCTTTCAATTAGCATTTGAGCCATTTCGTCTAGAACAGTTCTGTTATCTGATAAAACTTTTGTAGCTCTCTTATAGGCAACATCAACAAGTTCTGAAACCTCTACATCAATTGTTGCGGCCGTATCTTCAGAAAAGTCTCTTGTAGAGCTCATATCTCTTCCGAGAAACATTCCACCTTGAGATTGACCTAGAGCGACAGGACCTATTTTGTCACTCATGCCAAATTTAGTGATCATTTGTCTTGCTACATTAGCAACTTGTTGTAAATCATTTGAAGCTCCAGTTGTTACCTCTTCTTCTCCATAAACAATTTCTTCAGCAACTCTTCCACCAAGAGCTACAGCCATTTGATTTTGAAGGTAAGAGCGAGAGTAAAGACCAGATTCCATTCTTTCTTCACTTGGAGTAAAGAAGGTTAGCCCTCCAGCTTGACCTCTTGGAATAATTGAAACTTTTGCTACTGGATCATAATCAGGCATTAATGCTCCAACGAGTGCATGACCAGCTTCGTGATAAGCAACTAATTCTTTTTTCTTATCACTGATTACTCTATCTTTCTTTTCTGGGCCAGCCATAACTCTTTCAATGGCATCTCCGACTTCATCGTTACTTACTTTATCTAAATCTTTTCTAGCTGCTAGTATTGCTGCTTCATTTAAAAGGTTAGCTAAATCTGCACCAGTAAAACCTGGTGTTCTTCTAGCAACTTTATCCAAATCTACGTCTTTTGAAAGAGTTTTATCTTTCGCATGAACATTTAATATCTGCAATCTTCCAGCATAATCTGGTCTATCTACTGTTACCTGTCTATCAAATCTTCCAGGACGCATTAAAGCTGAATCTAAGACATCTGGTCTGTTGGTGGCAGCAACTATTATTATTCCTGAATTACCTTCGAAACCATCCATTTCAGTTAGGAGTTGATTTAATGTTTGTTCTCTTTCATCATTTCCTCCGCCCATACCAGCACCTCTTTGTCTTCCAACTGCATCTATTTCATCAATAAAAACAATACAAGGAGCGTTCTTTTTAGCTTGTTCAAAAAGATCTCTAACTCTGCTAGCTCCAACTCCTACAAACATTTCTACAAATTCTGAACCAGATATTGAGAAAAAAGGTACACCTGCTTCTCCAGCTACTGCTTTTGCTAACAATGTTTTTCCTGTCCCAGGAGGGCCAACAAGAAGAACTCCTTTTGGAATTTTTGCTCCTACTGCAGTAAATCTGTCTGGACTCTTAAGAAAATCTACAACTTCTGTAAGTTCTAATTTTGCACCTTCAACTCCAGCAACATCTGAAAAGGTTACTTGTGTAGATGGTTCCATTTGCAATCTAGCTTTGCTCTTGCCAAAACTCATGGCAGGGTTACCACCTCCAGCATTACCACTTTGGGATCTTCTGAAAAGAAAAAATAAGCCTCCGATCAAAAGCACTGGAAAAATTAAGCTACTTATAGCTTGTTGCCATGGATTGGCTAATTTTGTAGGAGTTACAGCTATATCTACATTATTCTCAGTTAGTATTTTTAATAAATCTTTGTCAGGGGCTAAATTGACCTCAGACCTGCTCCCATCATTTTCAACAACTTGAGCTGTGGCATTATCTGGAGATATTAGGACTCTACTGATTTCTTTATCTTGCACTGCCTCTATAAAATCACTATATCGCAAGGTCTTTGTAGAACTTTCAGTACTAGGTTTATCAAAAACTGAGGTACCAATGAAAATTACAGTAATAACAGCTAGGACATAAAGTCCTACGTTTCTCCAACGTTTGTTCACGATAAAAAATCTTTAATAAATCTATAATACTAATAATAAAACATTATTAAGAGCGTCTTAGAACATCTACTACACTTTTGAATGCAAACCATTCAGGAATTGGTTCGCCATTCCTTAATTTCTTTCTAAATTCAGTACCACTAAGTTTCATAATTTCATAATTTAATTCTTTGGCTTCTTCAGCTGTTATATATCCTTTTTCCTTTGTATAAACTAAATTTTTTGAAGGAACAGTTTGCATCATCAATTCATCTGCACACCTATTCGCAAAATTCTGCGCGTCATATGGACCATAAAAATCCTCACCAGTTGATGAAGACTTACAACCAGCCATATCTCTACCAATAATAAAGTGGGTACAGCCATAATTTCTTCTGATTATCATATGTTGCAGAGCTTCTCTTGGCCCGGCCATATGCATTGAATAAGGTAAAAAAGCCCATTTTATTCTTTCATCAGATATTTCCTCTTCTAATTCTTTATAGGTCAAATATCTAACTTTCCCCGGGATATCATCTTGTTGAGTTGGTCCACAAGTTGGATGAACTAAAACAACTGATTTAGAGGAGACATTTTCTGAAAGTAAGGCATTAGTAAATAATTCATAATGTGCTCTATGAATTGGATTTCTGCATTGAAATGCAACTACATCATGATTTGATGGCAGTGTAGATCTAACTTCTTCTGGAGTTTTGCAGGGGAATTCTCTAGTTGGTAGTTCGAAACCATAAACTCTTCCTCCTATATAGAATCTCCCTCTCTCGTTAAAAATCATCTTAACAGCTGGATGATCTAAAGAATTAGTACCATAACAAAGTTCAGCTTCTAAGGATTTGTCAGGCTCCCATTTAGAGCTAACTTCTAAAACTGCTATTTTTTGTTTTTTATAAGTAAGCAATATTGTCTCTCCAGCTTTTACTTTTTCATTATCTGAATCAATTACGATAGGCAAGCCAAAAAGCAACCCGTTTGTATTTCTATTATTTTTAATTACCGAATTGTAGTTATTTTCATCCATAAAACCTTCCAATGGAGAAAAAGCTCCAACCATCAAAAGTTCTACATCGCATGCATTTCTCTCGCTACATTCAAACTCATAAGTAGCTTTAGAGATAAGATCATTTTTAAGGTTTTTATCGTTGATAATTAGATTTTTTAGTTCCCCTCCATAAGGCGGTATTAATCCATTAGTGTCTGTTTTAGTTTTTTGTTGTAATTCCATTTTTTAAATTGATAAAGAAAAATTTTTAAAAAAAAAAAGGGGTTTAACCCCCTTTTTCTCTTGACTAGGATTTATGCCTTTCTTCCGTAAAGCTCCCCAATTATTTTTACATCGAGTGGATCCTTTGAACCCATATCTGTATCTGAAGGTTGGATAGCTTCAAAAGTACCAGCAAATTCGTCTGTGTCAGAATCTACATTGTTGATTGAAAGAGTAATAACGCCAGTACCATTTACATCAACTTTAATATTTTCTTTTGCAAGTTCTTCGTCATCTCCCCCTAATGCAACTAAACCTTGAGCATATTCAACACCAGTATTTTTAGCTCTTGCCTTAGGATCTAGAAAGTCACCTGTTCTGTAGTTAGGTGTAAATGTTGAACCACTAACCTCAGTGCCTGGCTCAATAGATGAAGGTAAATCAGCTGTAAGATCTTTTGCTGAGAATGCAAATGGCACCTCTAAACCACCAGGAGTTAATACAGTAATAAGTTGAAAATCAATACCACCCTTTTCAGTGAAAGTTCCTGAATCTATATCTCCATAAACTTCTGTCACTGTGGTGTTATTTCTAGGACTAATAATTTTTGTAGAAACAAATTCTGCAGCTTTTCGTTTTGTCCCTGGTACTTTTACATAAACTTCTGTTGGATGCATGCATATTCCTTTAAGGCTATCTCCATTCCCAAGAGATATTGATCCGACAAGAGATGAGTCTAATGTAGGGCAATCATTAGCTTTTCCTGTGTTAACAACATCTGTGAATTGTGCATTTCCTCTTTCAGAAAAAGCAAATGTTTTAACAGGTACGAAAGCAAAAGTTATACAAATTGAAATAACAAAAGCTAAGAAAGAACGAATTCTCATAATTAAAGTTGCAGTAAAGTTCTGTGACGATAGATTAAAGGTCATCTAATAAGTTCAGTACGGATATTACAAGGGAAAGGACCATAAAAGATAGGACTATTAAATCCTCGAAACAACCCGTAGCTTTTTAGATTTTAAAAAACTGGAATTATTTTAAGCTATCACATTATTTTTAATGATTAAGATTACAAAAAAATACAAATTAAAAAATTTTTTTTTATTTTTTTAATGAAATAATTTGGGTTATTAATTTATTTGCTAAATCAATTTTTGATGTTTTGTTAATGTAGTGTTCCATATTGTTAGTGTCGAATAGCCAACCTTCATTTTGTGCCAAAAAGCCAAATCCTTGGCCTTCAAGATCAATTGGATTTGCGAATAGATAATCACAACCCTTTTGGATAATCTTTTCTTTAATTGTCATTCGTGCTTCTTCGATAGATCCTGTAAAAGCACAAAAGCCTACAAAAACTTGGTTATCTTTTTTTGATTTACTTATTGTTTTTAAAATATCTGGGACTAGCTCAAAGTTTTGATTCAAATAAGCATTAATTTGATTTTTTGGAATTTTAGCTGAAGTATCAGTTGTTATCTTGAAATCAGATACTGCTGCATTCATGAAAAAATAATCGCAATTTGATATTTCATTATTAAGTGCCCTAATTAAATCAACACTAGTTTCAATTTCATATCTTTTTATTCCATCAGTAAGATTCTTATCAATTTTCAGAGGCCCATGAACATATTTTACTTGTGCTCCTCTGAACCTTGCTACTTGAGAAAGAAGTAGGCCCATTGCTCCAGAACTTTTGTTAGTAATGTGTCTTGCAGCGTCAATTTTCTCTGATGTACACCCTCCAGTTATTAAAATTTCTTTATTAAGTAAATCTTTGCGATATTCATTTTGATTGTGTGAAGCTATAAATTCAAGAGCTAATTGGATTAGATCATTTGGAGGTATCTTTCCGATGCCAATAGCATCACATGCTAAGAGACCTTCACTTGGTTGCAAAGACAAAACATTTTCGTAATTCTGTAAATTCTCATAATTTTTTTGGACAGCTTTATTTAGCCACATTTGTGTATTCATTGCTGGTGCTACAATAATTGGCTTTATATTTGCTATTAAGATGCTTGGGATCAATCCCTCAGCATTTCCAGTTACCCATTTTGCTAATGTTGTCGCTGTTAAAGGGGCGATGATTAAAATATCAGCCCAATTACCTAGTTCTATGTGAAGAGGTGTTGATTGACTATCAGACCATTGATCATTTTCTAAAATGCAAGGGTTTCTACTTAAAATAGAAAGAGAAAGCGGCTTTATTAATTTTTCTGCATTTTTTGATAAAACACATCTTATTTCATAATTTTCTTTAGATAATTGGCTAACTAATAATGGAATTCTTACAGCTGCAATACTCCCAGTTATTAATAAAAGAACCTTTATTTTGGAGTCCTTAGTTTTAGTTTTCATCGAAAGGTTCCTGATCGAGGAGATGGGTATAATTAGTTGTTAATTCAGGTCTATTGATTGCAAGAGCCCTAAGTAAGTGCCAGTCTTTTAAACCATCAAATGGACTATTATAATTATCTTCCTCTAACCTTTTAGCGAGCTCAAGAGTCATTTCTTCATCAAAAGAATTTACTAGTTCCTCACTTATTTTATTTTCAGATATGAATTTCATATTGAGTAATGTCAACATACTTCAATAATAGAGCCTCAAGTAATTATTTAAAATTGATATAAGAATTAAGTACATATTTTCAAAGATATGATAATTTTCAATTTCATAATCTTTTCAAATTGTTGTTAGGTCATTTATCTTCATTCTCAGTCATAAATATGCAAATTCTCCTTTTCAAAAATATTCTTTCTTAAAATGTCAGTGTAAAAATTTATATCATGTCTCAAACCAAAAGAGAGCAAGTCATTAGTCACATACGCTATTTAAGGCAAGAGCTCAGAGAAATGCACTTAGGAATAAAAGAAGATGACCTTTTTCCTGAACCAGGCGAATTGAGAGGATTAATGGCTCAGTTCGAAGCATTACTTGAATTAATAGAAGGAAATACTAAAATTCAATCAAATTCTGAAGCTGCTTAGTTTAATACAAAATGGTTGTTAAACCTCAAAAGACAAAATTTCAGCTAAAAATTGTGGAAAATATTCAGACATTAAGTATTTGGGCTAATAATCCATGGCGAAGATATTCAATATCTTTGATTATTCTTTTAATCGGCTACTTTTTTGGAAGTTCTCTTGGTATGGTAAGTGCCGTTGTGGAACTCATGGATCCTGTAGCCGCTTTTTTAGCAGTAGTTTTTATTGAGTTTTTAATAGTTCTAAGAAGAAATTTTAGATTTGAAAGGAAAAAGAAATTTTTAGTACTTTTATTAGATTCTTTAAGATTGGGATTATTTTATGGTTTCTTTACTGAGAGTCTTAAGTTGCTATAAATTTACTTGTTGTGTTTTTGTAATAGATAAAGCAAAGCCATTCTTATGGGGATACCATTTGCAACTTGATTATTAATTAAGCAATTAGGATATTGATCTACCACTTTGCTACTTATTTCAATATCTCTGTTAATGGGACCAGGATGTAAGATTGGAATTTCTTTATTATTTAAAGATAATTTTTCTGGGGTTAAGCCATAATCCAAACTATATGAATCAATGCTACTTAGTAAATTTTCCATCATTCTCTCTTTCTGGAGTCTTAAAACAATAATCGCATCTGCAATTTTAATTGATTCTTCCAATGATCTAAAAATTGTTAAGGAACCTCTTGATTTAACAGGATCTTCTATTTGATTTGGCGTGGGGGTTTTTAAAAAATTGATAAATTCATCAGGTATTAATGTCTTAGGACCACATAAAATTATATCGGCGCCGAATGCACTCAAAGCCCAAAGATTTGACCTGGCAACCCTTGAATGATTAACGTCTCCAATAATTAAGATTTTTTTGGAATTTAAAACCTCTGGATTCAGTTTTTTTGGGGAAAAGAATTTTATCAATGTATAGATGTCAAGCAATCCTTGGCTGGGGTGACTATGTAATCCATCTCCCGCATTAAGAACCGAAGTCTTGGAATTTATTGCATCAAGTTTTTTTGCGATCTCAAAGGTTATGTAACTTGATGAATGTCTGATAACTAATGTATCCGCCCCCATAGCAGAATAAGTTATGGCTGTATCAATTATTGTTTCGCCTTTTGTTAAAGAGCTGGAGGATGGCGCAAACGTTTGGACATCAGCAGAAAGTCTTTTTGCTGCAAGCTCAAAACTATTTTTTGTTCTTGTACTAGCTTCAAAAAATAAAGACGTTACCAAAGTCCCTTGTAAGGCCGGTATCTTTTTTGTTCCTGCATTCTTTAGTGCATCAAATCTATTAGCTAATTCAAATACTGACTCATAATCTTTAATTGAAAAATTAGCTAGTGTGTGGATATGTTTATGAGGCCAAATTTGCATTACGCTTAAAAAGATAAATGATTATTGAAATTTAGGTGTTCTGTCACCTTTTAATCTTTTACTTACACTCCTACTATTTTTGAGATACCAACGCCATTTTATATTTTTTGCCTTTGATATGCCAATTCTCGTAGTTTGAATAAGATCTTTTTCTTCTAAAGTGGAGTCTCGTGGAGAAATCCATAAAGATTTGTTATTAAGAACTTCAAGTGAGTTAAATGAAATATCTACACTGAATGTTTTAGTTACTAGGCCAGGTCCAGAAGCTAATCTTTCATTATTATTAGAGATAAAAACTGATCTAATCAAAACACCACTCGCAAAATTTTCTTTATCAGTAACTATGTTTAAACAATGATGAATGCCATAAGATTTGTAAATATAAAATGTGCCAGGTTTGCCAAATAATGATTTGTTTGATTCAGTCATTTTGCGGTAGCCATGACAGGCCTCTTCTTCCTGTGAATAAGCTTCAGTTTCAACAATAACCCCTTTAACTTGATCTATCTCATTATTTTTTTTTATGAGGTGACAGCCTATTAAATCAGGAGCAACCAGTTTAGAGTGCCGATAAAAAAAATTTTTTGGAAATAATTCTTCTTCTATTTTTCAATATCTATCTAATAACATATTTAGCTGAGAAAAATAATTAAGGCTATTAATTGATATTGATTTTCAAAAAGATGTGATTATTTTTTAAATTATTTGAAATTCAAAGGATATGTAAATAAGTTGTTCTTAATAAACTATTATTTAGTAAGAAAGATATTAAAGGTATGACAAAAATAACTAAAGAGGAAGTTAAAAAAGTTGCTCATTTAGCGAGATTAGAACTTAACGAGAATGAAATTAATAGTCATGCAGAACAATTAGAAAAGATATTGGATTATATAAGACAACTTGAAAAAATTGATACAGATGATGTCCCCTGTACAACTAGAGCTCTAGAGGTTGTAAATGTATTTAGAAAAGACGAAAAGAAAAATTCTGATTGCAATGAAGAACTTTTAGAATTGGGTCCATCGAGAGAGGATAAATATTTTAAAGTACCAAAAATTATTAGTGAATGAGTAAGTTAGTTGCTTCCAATAAATGTTTTATTGACTATCTTTAATAAAAATTTTTTTATTTTAAAGCCAGGATATAGATTTATGATTTTTCGTATTTTCCCCCTCTTTTTGCTATGACTCCTTACACCTATAAGTAAATCATAAATAAAGTTAAAAATGTCTTCTTTACTTTCAAATATCCCAACCCTTTGAGGGGAACCTTTTATATCCAATAAAGGTTTTGTTTTTTCATAAGCTATTTTGTACTCAAACCAAGGAATCGAAGGCCAAAGATGGTGAATGAGATGATAATTTTGTCCCATTATTAATAAATTCATAAATTTGCTTGGATAAACTCGAGAATTTATCCATTTATTTCTTGATCGAAATGGCCTATGGGGTAAATAATCAAAAAATATTCCTAAAGTAACTCCTACCATTAATGCTGGGCCGAACCATAAATTATAAATTAAATTCATAAAGTCAAATTTCAAACCTGCCAAGATAATTGTTATGAATATGGATCTTTCAATTCCCCATTGAAGTAATTCATATCTTCGCCAGAGTTTTCTTTGAAAGAAAAACACCTCATGATAAAAAAATCTTGGAGCAATTAGCCAAATTGGACCAAAAGTACTAACAATATGATCTGGATCATTTTTGGGATGATTTACGTGAATATGATGTTGTAAATGAACTCTCGTAAAAACTGGGAAGCTAAATCCTAATAAGATAGCTGAGCCATGGCCCATTGCTTGATTTATCCAAGGGACTGGATGAGCAGCTTTATGACATGCATCATGAATAACAGTACCTTCAATATGTAAAGCTAAAAAAGCAGTGGCTACAAGCAAAGGTAAAGGCCAAACACCTCTATACCATTGCCATATGCTAATAAAAGCTAGAAAATAACCACCAAAAAATAAACCTAATGTTGGATTCCAAAAACTTGGCGGATCTACGTAATTTTTAATCTCTTTTTGCCAATTAAAAGTTTTTGAAGAATTAGTATTTTTTGTTGTATTTTTACTGGTTAAGTTTGAAATCGATTCTTTTATTCTTTAAATAATATAACTAATATTTTAAGATGATTGCATGTTCAAACATAAAAATTTTTTTAAGGAGATTTTTAATTTAATTTTAATGTGTCAAATTAATCATCTTAAGAAAAAAAATTTTTAAAATCAACTTCTTTCAATTATTATTTTATTTGAGCGGTCGTGGCGGAATTGGTAGACGCGCGAGTTTTAGGTACTCGTATCTTCGGGTGTGGGAGTTCAAGTCTCCCCGACCGCACTTAAGGAAATTCTGATAGATAGTTTGTTTATTGATATCAACTCTTATAATTTAAATTAAGTGATATATTTAATGGATAGTTTGATATTTTATTTAGGGACTTTTTATATTTTAGTTGGGACCATTTTTCTAACTGTACCAATAATTTATCTTGAGCTCGGTAAACCAAAAGACTTAATAAAAGCTTTTTTAAATTTATTAATAGGTTTGATATTAATTATTAAAAATAAAACACTAGATGAATCATTTTTTGTAATTTTCCTTTTTTTAACAGTATTAGTTATTTTTTATCTAGTAGAGCTTTTTTTATCTAGATGGTACCAATTGACAGATAACGAAAAGAAAAAATTAATTACCTTTTTGGAGTTTAAAAATAATTTTTTGAAAATATTAGAATCTATAAATCTGGTATTTGGTGATTTCAAGAAACCTTCAAATTTTTTTAATTTTGGTAGCAATAATAAAAACTCAACCCAAAAAAAGTGGGTAAGAAATGATAAAAATGATAATATAAAACTCTGAAATCAAATAAATAGGTTTTTTGAAACATCCTAAAAAAACTACAGGTCAATTAAGAAAGAATATAATGAATTAGATTTATTTAAATAATTCTTTTGATCACCAATATTTTTATATCGTCGTATGAAATCTCAAAATAGCAAAGAACAAAAATCAGACTTTTCTTATAAAGAAACTTTAAATTTATTAAAAACTGACTTCTCAATGCGCGCTAACTCAGTTGTAAGAGAACCTGAGATTCAGAATTTTTGGGCTAACAATAATATTGATTTCCAATTAGGTTCAAGCAATTCAGGCGAAATATTTACATTACATGATGGCCCTCCTTATGCAAATGGAGCTCTTCATATGGGTCATGCCCTTAATAAAGTTTTAAAAGACATAATAAATAAATACAAAACCTTAAAAGGATTTAAGGTTCATTTCGTACCTGGTTGGGACTGTCATGGATTACCTATTGAATTAAAAGTTCTTCAGAATTTAAAATCTGATGAAAGAAAGAATCTTGACACTCTAAATTTAAGAAAAAAAGCAACAGATTATGCTCATATCCAAATCAGTAATCAAAAGGAGGGTTTCAAAAGGTGGGGCATATGGGGAGATTGGAATAACCCTTACTTAACTCTCAAGAAAAGTTATGAATCTGCTCAGATTGGAGTATTTGGGAAAATGTTTTTAAATGGCTATATTTATCGAGGTCTTAAACCTGTGCATTGGAGTCCAAGTTCAAGGACTGCACTTGCAGAAGCAGAATTAGAATACCCTGATGAACATTATTCAAAAAGTATTTATGTTTCATTAAAAATCACTAAAATACCTGACGAAATTCTATTAAATTTCATCCAAGAAAACCTTAATATCAAAAAAGATTTTTTTCAAAATAATTCTTTCATAACTATTTGGACCACTACTCCTTGGACCATACCTGCAAATGAAGCAGTTGCAGTAAATCCAAAAATAAAGTACGTTTTTGCTATCGATGAAGAGAAGAAAATTTACCTTTTTGCTGAGGATTTATCTTCTGAAATAAGTAAGAAATTTAATAAAGATTTCAAGGTGCTTTTGGAGGTTAAAGGCTCCAAATTGGAAAATATTGAATATCAACATCCTTCTAAGAATAAAAATTGCAGAATTGTAATTGGAGGAGATTATATTACTACAGAATCAGGGACTGGAATTGTTCATACTGCGCCTGGTCATGGGATAGATGATTTTAATGTGGGTCAAAAATATGATTTACCAATAACATGTGTCGTTGATGAAAAAGGTAACTTAAATGAATATTCTGGTCAATTCAAAGGATCAAATGTCCTGAAAGATGCAAATGATTTAATTATTGAACATTTAAAAGGAAATAATTTGCTGCTATTACAAGAAAATTATAAGCATAGATATCCGTATGATTGGAGAACCAAAAAACCAACTATTTTTAGGGCAACAGAACAATGGTTTGCATCTGTAAATGGCTTTAGATCATCTGCATTAAAGGCAATCGAAAATGTTGAATGGATGCCAGAGACTGGAAAGAAAAGAATTTATTCTATGGTTGTTGGTAGAGGAGATTGGTGTATTTCTAGACAAAGGTCATGGGGAGTCCCTATTCCTGTTTTTTATAAAAAAAATGGTAATGACATTCTCCTTAACAAAGAGATAATTAATCATATTCAAGAACTTTTTAGTGATCATGGAGCAGATATTTGGTGGGATTGGGATGTTAAGAATCTTTTGCCAGAAAATTATGCAAAAGAATCCGATCTATGGAAAAAAGGAACAGATACAATGGATGTTTGGTTTGATTCAGGATCTAGCTGGGCTGCAGTATGTGAACTAAGAAGTGAATTAAAGTATCCAGCAGATCTATACCTAGAGGGCTCAGATCAACATCGAGGATGGTTTCAGTCTTCTTTGCTAACATCTGTTGCAGTCAATAATAAACCTCCATATAAGAAAGTTTTAACTCATGGTTTTGCACTTGATGAAAACGGAAGAAAAATGAGCAAATCTTTAGGAAATGTTGTTGATCCAAATATAATTATTAATGGAGGTAATAATAAAAAAACTGATCCCGCTTACGGTGCTGATGTTTTAAGACTATGGGTAAGCTCTGTAGATTATTCAGTAGATGTTCCAATTGGTTCAAATATACTCAAGCAACTCTCAGACGTTTATAGAAAAGTTCGGAATACTGCAAGATATCTTCTAGGTAATATTCATGATTATGATCCTAAAATTGATAGTTTTGAAATTGATCAATTGCCTCTCTTAGATCAATGGATGTTAGGCAGATTAGTTGAGGTAACAGATCAAATATCAAATGCTTATGAAAATTATGAATTTTCAAAATTTTTCCAAATTTTGCAAAGTTTTTGCGTTGTAGATCTATCAAATTTTTATTTGGATATTGCAAAGGATAGGTTATATGTAAGTTCTAAATCACAATTTAGGAGAAGATCTTGTCAGTTTGTCATGTCAAAAGTTGTTGAAAATTTAGCCGTACTTATTTCTCCAGTGCTTTGTCATATGGCTGAAGATATTTGGCAAAATATTCCATATTCAACTAAAGAAAAATCAGTCTTTCAAAGAGGATGGCCAATATTTTCGCAGTCATGGAAAAATCAAATACTTAATGAGCACATTGCAAATTTAAGAAATTTGAGAGTTGAAATTAACAAGGCTATAGAAGGATGTAGGAACAAACAAATAATTGGAGCAGCTTTGGAAACTGAAGTTAATTATTTACCTGAAGATAAAGCTTTAAAAGATTCACTTACTTGGCTAAAAGAATTTGGCAATCAAGATGTAGATTTATTTAGAGATTGGCTTATAGTATCAAAATTCCAAGTGGTATCCGATTTGGTAGAGAATTCTCTGATTATTGATGACAATGCACTTGGTAAAATACAAATAAATAAAGCTCAAGGTCAAAAATGTGATAGATGTTGGCATTATCAAAAAGAAACTTTTAATGGAATCCAAAATACAAAATTATGCAAAAGATGTTCAAATATTATTAATTTTGAATTAATTTAAATCCAGTTTTTTTGATTCAAAAAGAAAAATGAGTTTTGATTTTCTCTTATAAAATTTTCTTCGGTTTCTGCGAACGGTGCTATATAAAGTTTAAAGTTTGTAATTATATAAGAAAATGTTATTATTTTTTTTTCTGAATCTATTTCAATTGGATGAGTTGTTGAGCTACTGTAACCTCTGAAAATAATTATTTCTAGTTGTTCTTTTTGGTTTTCTTTTAGAATGAATCCCTCTAGTTTAAGTACCCTATCAGGTATCTCGGAACTTATTTTTTCAAGACTATTTATTAAATCAATTTTTGCCATTTTCTGAGAAGCAGGAGTTTCTTCCATTTTTAGGTAATTTGATTATTGACCATTGAATAAGGCCTAAAATATAGATTAATAATGAAAATAATCCTAAGAATTTTGATATCGGCTGTGTAAAGTTGGCTCCAAAGAAAAAATTAAATAAATTTTTTATAATAATATATAAATTTGAAGAAGGCTGAAGCCATATTGCACACGCACCCGAATTAATAAAAGAAAAGCAGTTGAAGTTTTGTAAACTCTGAATAAAGAAATTGAGAGATATAAAAGTTATCGTCCATCTCCATATTTTTGTCGTTGTGGTAAGGGAGTAAGAAAAATCATATTCTCTTAATTCATCATTAATATCGTTCCAAAACCAAACCGAAACTGTCATTAATAATGTTGAAATATTTGTTATCACAAGAGCATAATTATACTTTCCTATTAAAAGTAGAAGGCTTATAAAAAATAAAAGGGATACTTTCCAATAAATTGATATAAGTTTAATAACTGCTTTATTTCTTTTTTTAAGTGACCAGAAGGATAGAGTAACAGGAATACCAATAAGGAAAATTATTGAAAGTTGAAAGGATACCCAAATAGAAAGTTGATTAAAAACGTTCAAAACTTTTTCTTTTTAAACACATAATAATTAAACATCAAACTGTTACTTTTGAACTTACTATTGTCATAGTTATGAATATTATGCATCCTTATATTATTGCCTAGGAAAATATTGATAATTGTATGAGACAGCATGTAAATCCCCTTAGTAGTAATTTCAATCAAATTGAGAGAATACCTTCTTTGAGCGAAATGTTTGGTGATTCTAAATCGAATCTTCATTTGGATATAGGTTGTGCTGCTGGAAAGTTTCTATTTGATTTAGCTTTAGTTAATACCAGTTGGAATTATTTAGGAATTGAAATCCGTGAGAAATTAGTCAAAAATGCTAAATTAAAAGCTATTGAAAGAGAAATCAAAAATCTATATTTTATATTTGGTAATGCTAATAATATTTTGAATGATGTCCAAAATAAATTTATTATAAAAAATCTAAAAAGTATTTCTTTTAATTTCCCTGATCCTTGGTTTAAAAAGAGGCATTATAAAAGGCGTGTAATTCAGCCAGGATTTATTAATATGCTCTCAAATTCATTGCAAACTGGCACCCTAATTTTTATAAAAACAGATGTAAAGGATTTATTCGATTATATGGATTGCACTATATCAAGTAATTTTCATTTTAAAACAATAGATAAAAAAGATTTTAATCGTTCTGACAGTTTTAATCCAATTAAAGTTAAAACTGATAGGGAAAAGTATGTGATTGTTAACCAACTTGATATTTATGAAAAAATTTATATAAAAATTTAATTCATAGTTGGGTTGTTATTTTATCAATTTCTAAAAAGAGTTTGTTTGTTATTTCGCTTGATAAAGAATGAACTTCCTTATAATTTTTGGCTTCAACTAGAACTCTCATTACAGGTTCTGTACCGCTAGGCCTTATATAAACTCTACAATTATCCGAATATATTGCCTGAAAATTTTTTATGGATTCATTAATTAAGATTTTGTTTTTTGGATTTAATTTATTAATATTAAAATCTAATTTAATATTAGTTAGTTTTTGAGGAAAAGGTTCGAAACTACTTTTAAGCCAATCATTTAACTTAATATTTTTCTTTTTACAATATTTAGAAATTTGAAGTGCAGTCAATATCCCATCACCAGAAAAGTTATTAATATTTGAAAGTATATGACCTGACTGCTCACCTCCTAAAACAGCTTTTTTTTCCTTAATTGCGTCATGAACATATTTATCTCCTACATCAGTTCTATGTAAAATTCCTCCAATTTTTTTCCAGGACTTTTCAAAACCTAAGTTTGCCATTTGCGTTGATATTAGTAAATTATTTGTGAGAATTTTTTGTTCCATAAGTTCTCTACCCCAAAGAAAAAGGATATGATCTCCATCCAGTACATTGCCTTTTGAATCTATTCCAATTACTCTATCGGCATCTCCATCGAAGCTGAATCCCATATCTGCAGGACTCTCTCTTAATGCTTTTTTTAATGGTTCTAGGTTAGTAGAACCACAATTCAAATTAATTTTCAAACCATTTTTAGAGTTATTGATAACTTTTACATCAGCACCAAGAGACTGAAAAATTTTTTTTGCGCAAGTTGTCGCTGATCCATAGCATGTGTCTAATATTATTTTCAACCCGCTTAAACTTTCTCCACCCATTGTTTGAATTAGGCTTTTAATATAACTATCCATAAGATCTCTATTTGTTTTTAGGGGAACCACTTTTGTAGGAATTGATATATTTTGTTTTGATTCTTCAATTATTTTTTGAATTTTACTCTCAAAATTTTTAGTAATTTTTTGACCATTATGATCAAAAATTTTTATTCCATTATATTCTGGCGGATTATGACTTGCAGATATCATGACCCCACTGCTCAGTTTCTCTTGTTTGATTAAAAAAGGTATAGCGGGGGTTGGACAGATTCCAAGATTTATAAATTTTTTGCCACTTTCACTTATACCTTGTGTTACGGCCTGAAGCAGAATATCTCCACTAATTCTTGTATCTCTTCCAATTAATATTGGATTTTTCTTTTCCAAAGTCGAACCCAGAGCATAACCTACTTTGTAGGCTAGAGAATAAGTTATCTCTTCATTAAATCTTCCTCTTATTCCATCAGTTCCAAAGATTGATTGCATAATTAGATTTCGGGAATCAAAGAAATTTTTGATAACTATTCAATCCTTATTTTATCAGTTGATTAAAAGCTTATAGATTTCAATTCTCTTTATTTGTTTAACTTATTTAAGATAACTTTAGTTAACAATACCTTAATAGTGCAATCTGAAAGTCGAGAGCCAATTTTAAAGACAAATTTAAAAATAATGCTTGTTTTGATTATATCTATTGTTATTATTTCAATGCTTTTGTTTAAAAATCAATTTTTTAAATCAACTTATCTTCTAAAAAGTTTTGGAGAATTATCTGTTGATCCTGAAATAGCCTTCACAAATAATAAACCTACATTTCTGGAATTTTACGCAGAGTGGTGTGAAGTTTGCAAAGAAATGGCTCCACAAGTTTCTTCTCTTAAAGATGAATATGAAAAAGATATTAATTTTGTTTTCTTAAATGTTGATAATCAAAAATGGGGTAATTATATCGAGAAGTTTGCCGTAAACGGGATTCCTCAAGTTAATCTTTTTGATGAAAAGGGTAATCTAATATCTACTTTTATTGGTAAACAAGATGAAATAAAAATAAGAAAATCTATTAATAATTTAGAAAAAGAAGAGAATCCATATGAGGAAATTATTAATGCTCAATTTTCATTAATTCAAGAAAATAAAAAAAATGAGGTTAGTCCTCGTAGTCATGGATAATTTTTACCATTCTAGAGACTTCGATACAATTGGAAAGCATTGTTTAAAAATTGACTTGCAACTTTTGGCGATAGACTTATGTTCTTTTTGGGTACCGTGAGCTGATCTTAAATGTATGTAATGTATCCAAGATCTGCAGGATCCAGACATGTATATTCTTGTTGGAGTTGCTAATGGTAAAACAAATCTTGCACATTCTTTAGCTACCCCTTCAGTAAGTAAATCTTCATACAATTCTGAAGCAGCCTGAAAATGTAAACCAATTTTTTCATTGAATCTTTTTTTTAACTCATCAGGGAGATCAGGAATTGAATTTTGCCTGTTTTTATAATCTTGACGCCTTAACTCTGGTAATGGGATATTACCTAATTGAGAACTATCTGCATATCTCTGTGAAAATTCCTGGAAAGTAAATGATCTATGTCTTAAAATTTGGGCAGCGATTCCTCTGTTAGTTTCTATTTGCAAGGTCATAAATGACTGTTCAAAAACACTCCAATGTTCATTTTTAATGCAATAACTCAATAATTTCGAATAGTCTTCATTTTCCTGATTTTTTGGATTACTAACTCTTGCAATGTAAGCCATTGTTTTTTCTGCATCAGGAGTTAGCGAAATTAGTTCAACATTACTCATTTTAGATCTTTGCAAGAGTTACTTTTTCCGGTTGGTTTTGATATTTACCTCTTCTATCTTCATAGGTTGTAGAGCACGGATCACCTTCAAAAAAAAGTAGTTGGCAAATACCCTCTTCAGCATAAATTCTGCAATCTGCACCTGAACTATTACTAAACTCTAAAGTGAGATGACCTTCCCACCCTGCCTCTGCGGGCGTTGTATTAACAATAATTCCAAGTCGCGCGTAAGTACTTTTACCTATACAGATTACAGTTATATTTTCTGGCACCTTCATTTTTTCTAAAGCAACTCCTAAACCATAGGAGTGAGCAGGAAGAATAAAAAAGTCTCCATCATTGTCATGGTGAAGGACAGTTTTCTCTAAATTATTAGGATTAAACTTTTTGGGGTTCATCACAGTCCCAGGGATATGTCTGAAAATTAGGAATTCTTTTGATGAAAGTCTTAAATCATAGCCATAAGATGAACATCCGTAACTCAAAACTGGCTTTTGTTTATTATTTGGCTCAAGATGTCTCACCAAATTTGATTGAAAGGGCTTTATCATACCTTCCGAAGCTTTTTGATTTATCCAGAGATCATTTTTTAGCATTGTTTTATGAGCGAAGTTCCGTGATTTGGTTAGCCATTAATAATAAATCTTTAGGTATATCTGTACCAGTAAGGATTACATCTCCTGATATAAATCGGTTTTCAAGTGTTGAAATCAAATCATCTTTATCGATAATTTTCATGTCAATAGCTAAAAAAATCTCATCAAGTATGATTTGGTCATTCTCTCCAGACTGTAATTCTCTTTTACAAAAATTCCATAATTCAATAGTAGATTCATGAATAGAATTTTTTAAATTTTTATTATTTTCAATTTCTTCAGAATTATATTGATCAAAGGAATGTGATGATCTTACCCAGGTTAAATTACCGCATAGATTTACTGCATGATCAACTCCTTGCTTCACCCCTCCTTTCATAAATTGTATTAGTAGCACTTTTCTGCCAAGAGCAGCATTTCTTAGAGAGTCTCTAATGATAGATGTGTAGCTACCTCTAAATGAAGATTGATAGATTTGAATTTGTCCGGTTTGTGAAAATTTTTTTACGTTAATTTTGTTAGCAGTATTTGTTTTTACAACATCAAGATTACCTTTGGAATAAATATGAGATGAACTAATTACCATTATTTAGATTCTTTCTACATGCAGTATAATTGCAATCTAATGACACTGCATATAGTGTAATTTTACTTAAAAAAGGGTTAATCAATTTGAAACTGACTGAAAAAAGCTTGTCGATAAACTGATAAGAATTGAAAATTGTTACTGTTGATACAAGATATTTTAGTGTGTCTCCTTAAATTTTTTAATAGTTAAGATATTTATGATACCTGCTTCACGAGGATTCAACAGCTTTAGTTCGCAACATTCCGGACAAAGTAAAATTAACTCTGTTGGAGAACGTTTTCCAATTAATAGAACTTTAATGGAAGTTATTAAAGGTCTAGATGGTGCAAGCACAGAAATGGTTGAGAGGTCTAAAACAATATTCTTCCCTGGAGACCCTGCTGAAAGGGTTTATCTTATAAGAAGAGGGGCAGTAAGACTTTCAAGAGTTTATGAGTCAGGTGAAGAAATAACTGTTGCTCTTTTAAGAGAGAATAGTCTCTTTGGTGTTTTATCTCTTCTAACAGGCCATAGATCCGATCGTTTTTACCATTCCATAGCATTCACAAGAGTTGAAATGATAACAGCACCTGCCAATTCTGTTTTAAGAGCTATAGAGGAAGATGCATCAGTAGGACTGTTACTTTTACAAGGGCTTTCAAGTAGGATACTTCAAACTGAAACAATGATAGAAACACTTACACATAGAGATATGTCTTCTCGTTTAGTAAGTTTTTTAATGGTCCTTTGTAGAGACTTTGGGGTTGCAGGTGAAAAAGGTATTACGATAGATTTAAGGCTTTCACATCAGGCAATTGCTGAAGCTATTGGTTCTACGAGAGTAACCATTACAAGATTATTGGGAGATTTAAAGGATTCAGGGCTTCTTAATATTGAAAGAAAAAAGATCACAGTGTTCGATCCAATTGCGCTTGCAAAAAGATTTAATTGATTCATCATAAATTATGATGTAAAGAGTATATGCAAAAGCGTGGCTTGGATTTTAATTGTTTTTTTAATATTACTAGGGGGATTAATTGCACCATTTGGGGATATTCTTGGAACAAAGATTGGTAAAGCAAGATTTAGTATCTTAAAATTAAGACCGAAAAAAACAGCAACTTTAATAACTATTATTACTGGTGGGTTTATTAGTTCAATATCCATAGGGTTATTGATTTTAGTAAGTGAAGAATTCAGACAAAGGCTTTTTGTTGATATTCCTTTTTTGCAAAAAACTTTAGATGAAAGCAAAAAGGCGTTAATCCCTTTACAGGAAGAGCAAGAGGAACTTGAAGGTAAAATTATTCAAAAAGAAAAGGAGTTAAATCAATTAAAAAATAATATTAAAGAATTTAGGAGAGGAAATGTTGTTATTAAAAGAGGACAAACTTTATTTATAGCTGAAATCAATTCTAACTCAAATGTAAAACGAGACTTTCCAAAAATCTACAATGAAGCTGATAAATTTGTTAGGAAAATTGTTATTCCAATTAATAAAGAAGCAAAAAATATTCTTTTGTGGAGACCAAGTGATATTACAAAAATTCAGACAATAGCTGCTAGGGGTGGCAACTGGATTTTACTAATCAAATCAGCAACAAATGTCTTAAAAGGTGATAACTATGTTTTTGTATCTCCTGATTTATTAGAGAATAAATTAATAGTCAAAAAAGGAGATGTTATTACAAGTTCAATTCTGGGAGAAAGTGATTTAAATCTTAAATCAATAGATTTAAAAATTAAATCATTGCTTAGAGAAACAAGGGATGAAATTAAGTCAAAAGGATCACAAGTTAGTGAAATAAAAACAAATGGAAATTTTATAAAAAAAATTAGAGACTTTCTTCAAGAAAATAAAAATATCAAATTTAAGTTAGAAGTTGTATCTTTGAGAGATAGTAAAACTGTAGAACCCATAGTAGTTGAAATCAATATTTTAAAGATTACATCTTAAATGCCTAGAGTTATAACTATTGATCCTGGGAAAAGTAAATGCGGCCTAGTACTAGCTGAAATAAGTGAAAAAAAAGTTTATAAAGCGATTATTCTTAAAAGTGAATTACTAGAGAATTATGTTAGACATTTAATTGCCGCTGAGGACATTTCACAAATTATTATTGGCAATGGTACTAGCAGTAAAGAAATCAGAGAAAAACTATATATTTTTAAAAAAGAAATAATAACTTTTGAGGAAAAAAATACCACCTACAGGGCTAAAGCAAGATATTTCGAAATTTTTCCAATTAGTGGTCTGAAGTTTTTCATTCCTAGAGAGGTTTTTATTCTTAATAAAAACCTTGATGCGATATCAGCATTGATAATTTTAGAAGATTATTGCAAAACGAAGTTTACTTTGAATCAAGATATAGATTTTAAAACTTGGCAGAAATAGTGAACTTATATTGATTCCCTGTTTCTAATTCATAATCTTTTTTTAGTAAAAATTTCAATAAGGCATTTTCAATTAATGCTCTTCCTAACGGTGGATTTACCTTTAATAGACCTTTATTAAAGGAATATGTAAAAGTCCATTTAAATTGACTAGCTTCTACAACCCCCTGAATTTGCTTTTTTGAGAAGCAATATTCCTTAACACTTACATTTGCAATAGTTTCAGGTTTTGAACGCATTTCTTAAGGTTGGTCTTTGTCAAAAGAATTTAATTCATTAATTATATATTCTTCTTTTTTAGTATTTAGTTGTTCGAGTGATTCTATTACTCTCTTATATACTCTATCTAATATTGATTTTTCTTCTAGAGAAATATTTCCTAATACATGTGAAATGGTATTGATATCATTTTTTCCTTTTAATAGAGGAGGTGATCCAATACCAATTCTTATTCTCTTAAAGTTTTGTGTCTGTAATTGTTCAATGATGCTTTTCAGCCCGTTATGTCCACCTGAGCTTCCTTTTCTTCTAAATCTTATTTTTCCAAGGGGAAGATCTTTATCATCGACAATTATAAAAATCTGATCTAAATTTATTTTGTACCAATCAACTATTGCTCTGACAGCATCACCACTGTTATTCATAAACGTATTTGGTAAAAATAACCTGAAATTAGAATCGTTGGTTTGAAATTCTGAGCATGAACTTTTAAGCTTATCTTTTAGTAAAAAATTTGAATTATATTTTTTTGAAAAATTTTCAAGCAGTAAAAAACCTATATTATGTCTACTCTTTGAGTATTTTTTACCAGGATTCCCTAATCCAATTAAAAATATTTCTTTCATTTTTTATTTCTAAATCTCTTTTTGTTTGAGAATTATGAATATATACAAACTATAACTAATTAATAAAAACAAAAATTTTAAAAAAAGTTATTTGGCAATTTTCACATTAACCAAGTAACTTTTTGAGAAATTTTAAGAAATTTAGTTTCCGTTCCAATCTACTGAGAAACCTTGTAGTAGTAGGGATTGGTTATAGATTTGTAGAAGAATAACTAAGAAAACCAAAAGTAGTAGACCAATTACTGTCATGACAGGAACTGCTCCCCAACCAGGTACAACTTTCCCTTGACCTGAATTGCCAATTGCTTTTAGAAGACTTCCTAATGCTGTTTTTTGACCCATGTTAAATTCACAAAATCGAATATTATTTCGCTATTGTATAAGAATTCATACATAAATTGTTTACAAACTTAGCAAAATTGATGCAAACTTTATCATCAGCTCCAGATCCTGCAGTTTCTATAGCTGTAACAATTCTGGCCCTTCTTTTAGCTTTGACCGGTTTTGGTCTTTGGACAGCCTTTGGCCCTAAAGCAGCAAAGCTTACTGATCCTTGGGATGATCATGACGATTAGTCACCCTTAAAGTATTTCAAAATTTACCAAAAATACAAAAAGTAAACAATTAACCATAGTTTAATTATAAATTTAATAAGATATAAATCTGTCAGCACTAGTAATTCCATGCTCGCCTTAAAAATTTCTGTTTACACTATCGTCTTTTTCTTTGTTGGAATATTTCTTTTCGGATTTTTAGCAAGTGACCCAACAAGAACCCCAAACAGAAAAGACCTAGAAAGTCCTCAAGATTAATTTTTTTAATTAAATTCTTAAATTGATTCCAGGTATATCAAAAAAAGTAATATTTTTCTCTTTTCTTTTTATTAATTTTATTCAGCCATCAAAATCAGCTGAATTATCAAAAATTAATAAAGATATCAATAATCGTAATATAAAAATAACTTTTTCAAATGTATCTAATTTAAACATTTCATCAAATTCTTATAATAATTCTCTTAGCAATGATCTTGATGATGGTAATGATCATGTAAAAATTTTAAAGACAAAAACAGAATCACTTTTGGTTGCTAAAGCCGAAAATCAAGAAGAGCTAATAATACAATCCGATAAACAGTACGAAATAAGTGATGTTATTTATGCAGAGGGCAATGTGTCCGTTTCTTATAGAGGTAAACTCCTCAAAGCTGATAAATTAATATACGACAAGTCAAATAAAAAAATTGAAGCAAGAGGAAATATAACATTCATATTAGGAGATCAAATCTTTAGAGTTTCACAACTTGAATATAGCTTTATTAGTGAAAAAGGTTATCTATTAAATGTTAAGGGCGTTATTAATAGCAATACCTTGATTGATGACATATCTTCAAATTTCAGCTTATCCGATTCGCAAAAGTTAGAAAATTTAATTGATTTAAATAAAAAGGAAGTTATAAATACTCCTGGCAATGTACAGAATTGGTTGTTTTTTACAGAAAAAATGACCATAGATGGAGATAAATGGAAAAGTGAGAAGGCTATATTTAGTAATGATTTACTTGAATTAAAACAAGCAAAATTAGCAATAAATTCATTAGAAGTTCTTTCTATTAATGAAAAACTTAGCTTTAAATCCTCATTAAATTATTTAATACTTGACGAAAAAGTATCAATCCCCTTTTGGTTAGGTAGTAGAAATTTTGATTTTAAAAAAGTTCAACCTGCAAATACGTGGAACTTTGGATATGAAAATTTAGATAAGGATGGATATTTTATCGGGAGGAGAATTAACTCAATAGACATAAATGATGATTTTGTTCTTGATTTAGAACCTCAATTCTTGATTCAACGCTCAATAAAAGGCTATACAAAAAGTTTTGTGAATGAGGGGGAATCAATAACTTCAGATAGAGTCAAGAGAAATTCAAGTTTTGAAGATTATTTTGCTCTAAATTCCCAGATAAAAGGCACAATAAAAAATTGGGATTTGGAAATAGAAAAGAATTTAAATTCTCTTGATTTTGATAAATTTTCAGATGCATTTAGATTTAATACCGAATTGAGTAAAGAAATTGATTTATTAGATTCAGTATGGGAAAAAAGTTTTTATGGAGTTTATAGAGAGAGGGTTTGGAATGGTTCATTAGGTGAAGCAGAAATTTACTCTGGTTATGGTTCAAAATTGCAAAAAGAAAATACTTGGTTTGCTGATGGCATCAAAAAGTCAGAATTTTTATCTTTAGGTTTGGCCAACATAACAGCTGAGGCTTTAAATACAAAAAATCTCGTAACGAACCTAAAAGGTAACTTGTTTTATTCTCTTGATCAGAAATTTCCAATTAGTATTGTAAATCCTAAAAAAAAAATCTATTGATATTTCATATAAGTACATTCCTGAGCCAATCTCTAAAGGATTAAGTCTTAATACAAGATTAGAAGCATCATATTCTTTCTATGAAAATGGACATCATCAAGAATATTTAGGGCTAGGTATAGGCCCAGAATTAACATTTGGGAATTTTAAAAACAAAACTTTTGACTATACTCGTATAAGTCTTTTACCTTTTTATAAATTTGATAGTGGCGAAAGTGTTTTTAAGTTTGATCAGAATTATGAGGACTTAACCTTAAATATTTCTTATGATCAGCAATTATATGGACCAATTATTCTCAAAAGTTATGGGATTTTGAACTTAACAAACGATTCAAATGATTATGGTGAATTTATAGATTCTAAAATTTCTTTAAATTGGAAAAAAAGATCCTATGAAGTTGGTATTTTTTATCAACCTCATAATCAAGCAGGGGGAATCTCTTTCAAGTTATTTGGATTTAAATAGCTAAGAATAATGAGAGTTAAATTTTATATAAGGTAATTGGTTAAATTTATTTTCTATTAAATTTCCATTGTCAAGTAGTGTTGACGTAGCATCCCATTCTCCTGATAAAAACATTTTTCTTGAGCTTTCCCTAATCTCAAGATTTAAAGTTAAATCGTTTGATTTTGCTAAGGATTTTTTCAAATCAATTTCTAAAAATAAAAATTGATTATCGCAATAGTTTTGCATTTCTTCTATGGATGTTTTAGGTAACGTAAAACATGGAATACCGATTGCAATACAGTTGCTGTAAAAAATATCGGCGAAACTCTCCCCTATAATTGCTTTTATACCCCATCTCATAAGCGCTTGGGGGGCATGTTCTCTGCTGGAACCACATCCAAAATTGCTATTAACAATTAGTATCGAGGCATTTTTGTTTTCCTCAAGATCAAAAGGATGCCTTCCTTTTAAAGTTTTTCTATCGTCTTCAAAAACAGATTCACCCAATGAATCAAAGTTAACACACTTTAAAAAACGCGCTGGAATTATTCGATCTGTATCAATGTCATTACCAATCAACGGGATACATTGCCCGTAAATATTTGAAATTTTTCCAATTGGCTGAGTAAACTCTGATTTCATCAGTTAATAAATTCTCTAACGTCACTGACTTTGCCATTAATTGCAGCAGCAGCAACCATTGCTGGACTCATAAGCAGTGTTCTTCCACTGGGAGATCCTTGCCTCCCCTTGAAATTTCTATTACTAGAACTAGCACTAACTTGATTACCTATTAGCTTATCTGAATTCATTGCTAAACACATTGAGCAGCCAGGCTCTCTCCATTGAAATCCAGAATCCTTAAATATCTGATCAAGACCCTCTTGTTTTGCTTTAGTGGCTACTTTTTCTGAACCTGGAACTACAAATGCTTTGACATTCTTGGATACTTTTTTGTTTTTTAATACTTTAGCTGCAACTCTCAAGTCACTGATTCTTCCATTTGTGCAACTGCCTATGAAACAAACATCAACAGGAGTATCTTTGATATATTGCCCTGGCTTGAAACTCATATATTCATAAGCCTCTTTTGCAACTAATTTATCATTAGGGGACAAGTCATCTAAAAGAGGGATTTGTTGATTAATGCTTATACTCTGGCCAGGAGTAATCCCCCAAGTTACAGTTGGCTCCACTTTAGAAGCATCTAATTTAATAACATCATCATAAATTGAATTTTCATCGCTTTTTAATGATTTCCACCATATGATCGCTTTATCCCAATGCTCACTTTTTGGAGCACATAATTTATTTTTAATATAACTAAATGTCTTTTCATCAGGGTTAATGTAGCCGCATCTTGCTCCTCCTTCAATAGACATATTGCATATAGTCATCCTCTCTTCCATTGATAATTCATCTATCGCAGGCCCTGCGAATTCATATGCAAAACCTACTCCTGCCTTTACACCAAGTTCATTAATGATATGAAGTACTAAATCCTTAGCAAAAACACCCTTAGATAATTTTTTGTCACACCAAATCTGCCTCACTTTCAATTTGTTGATAGCGATGGTTTGGGAAGCAAGAACATCTCTTACTTGACTTGTACCTATCCCAAAAGCAATTGAACCGAAAGCTCCATGAGTTGAAGTATGAGAATCTCCGCAAGCGATTGTCATTCCTGGCTGAGTTAGCCCTAATTCTGGTGCTACTACATGAACTATTCCTTGATTACCACTACCAATATTAAAAAATCTTATTTTATGTTCTAAGCAATTCCTCTCAAGTGTTTCAATCATCTGTTCAGCGAGATTATCTTTGAAAGGCCTGCTCTGATTATCTGTTGGCACAATATGATCAACAGTAGCAACAGTTCTTTCAGGGAATTTTACTTTTAAGTTTTTGTCCCTTAAAGCACCAAATGCTTGAGGACTCGTCACTTCATGGATAAGATGAAGACCAATAAATATCTGATCAGATCCTCCAGGAAGACTTGAAACTTTATGTAAATCCCAAACTTTATCAAATAGGGTATCTTGACTCAATTTGTAAAAATAGTTACTTACTATTCGATAATAGGATTAATCTGAGACTGTTCAAACACACATTTACACTTAGTGTTTGTATTTCTTTTCTATTTCGGGTTGAGTTAAATAGTTTTTTTATATTAGTTATATAATTATTTGGTCCTGAAATTGAGATATAGACAAGTCCAACCGGTTTATCCTGACTTCCTCCGTTAGGACCAGCTATTCCACTAATTGCTATTGCCCAATCTGCTCCTAATTTCTCTTTTACATTAATTGCCATGGCCTTACAAACTTCTTCAGAAACAGCGCCATATTTTGTAAGCTTTTCTTCAGAAATATTTAATAATGAATTTTTTAGTTCATTACTATATGAAACAATACTGCCTAGAAAAACTTGAGATGAGCCTGATATTGAGGTTAGTGATGAAGATAGAAGGCCTCCGGTGCAGGATTCAGCAAAAACAATTGTTTGGTTCCTCTTTTCTAATTCTTTTATTAAAACGCTAGGAAGAGTATCATTATCCTCTCCAAAAATAAATTTCGAAAACTCTTTTTTTAATTTTTCCTTTACAGGCTTAATTATATTTTTTGCTTCTAGGTCATTCTTTGCTCGCGCGGTAATTCTAAGTTTAACCTCTCCTATGTTTGCATATGTAGCAACTGTCGGGTTTTTAAGATTTAATAGATCATTAATTTTCTCTGCAACGCTAGATTCTCCTATGCCTGAAAATTTAAGAGTATTTGAAAAAAAAGAATAACTATCTGAGAATTTGTTTTTAATGAAATCATACGCCGTCTCTTCCCACATAGTTTTCATTTCACTAGGTACTCCAGGGAAAGTAAGTATAGTAAACCCTTTTACTGGTTCCCAAATCATTCCTGGGGCAGTGCCCCTAGGGTTATTTATAATTTGAGCATTTTGAGGGAAGAAACATTGTTTCCTTAAGCTAGAGGAATCGTCCTGGAGCTTTGAGTTTGATAGTTTTTGTTTAATTTCATCCCATAAGTGTACTCTTTCAAAAAGAGATACATTAAAAGATTTAGCTATTGCTTCAGTAGTTAAGTCATCTGGGGTGGGCCCCAAGCCACCAGTTGTAATTAGAAGATTACTTCTTTTCGATATTTCTTGAATTACTTTTATAATTCGATCATAATTATCACCGACAGTTGATTGCCTAAAGTGATTTAAGCCTAATTGAGATAACTGTTCAGAAATCCATTGAGCATTTGTATTTATAATATTTCCTAAGAGTAGCTCTGTTCCAATAGAAAGAATTTCAACTCCCTTGGAGTTAGGACTCATTTAATTGATGCTTCAAGTTTGCCTTCATAAAGAGGAAAACGATTACATAAAGTTAATACTCTTTTTTTACATTGAATTTCAATCAGTGAATCGTCTGGGTTAAGTAATCTATCAGCAATAATTTCGCCAACTTCAGCAAAAGCATCCTCATTAAAGCCTCTAGTAGTTAAAGCAGCAGTTCCCAACCTTAGACCGCTGGTTACAAAAGGTGATTCAGGGTCAAATGGAACAGTATTTTTATTTGCAGTGATATTCACTTCACTTACAAGTAAGTCAGCAATTTTACCAGTCATATTGATACTTCTTAAATCGAGTAAAACAATATGGTTATCTGTGCCTCCACTCACGATATTGATGCCTCTATTTATTAAAGTTGAAGATAGAACTTTTGCATTTTTTATTACTTGTTGAGAATAATTAACGAAATCTGGCTGCAAGGCTTCTTCAAATGCAACTGCTTTAGCGGCAATAATATGTTCGAGTGGCCCACCTTGAGTTCCAGGGAAAACAGATTTATCAAATTTCTTTCCAAATTCTGCATCTTTACATAAGATAAGTCCCCCTCTAGGCCCTCTTAATGTTTTATGAGTAGTTGTAGTCACTACATCGCAATAAGGTATTGGATTTGGATGAAGTTTACTTGCTACAAGACCGGCGATGTGTGCAATATCAGCCATTAAGAAAGCGCCAACTTCATCTGCAATATTTCTAAATGATTCAAAATCGATTGTTCTTGGATAAGCAGAATATCCGCATATGATCAATTTTGGTTTTGTTTCAAGTGCTATCTCTCTTATTTCATCAAAATTTAATTCACTAGTTTCTTTATTTACACCATAGTGAACTGCATTGAACCACTTACCACTCATATTTACAGGAGACCCATGAGTTAGGTGTCCACCATGAGATAAATCCATCCCCAAGATTGTATCGCCAGGTTTAAGTAGACTTAGGAAAACGGCAGCATTTGCCTGTGCTCCGCTGTGGGGTTGAACATTAGCCCAATTTGCATTAAATAATTTTTTTGCTCTCTGTATAGCTAATTCTTCGATTTCATCAACAAATTCACATCCTCCGTAATATCTTTTTTGAGGTAATCCCTCGGCGTATTTATTTGTAAGGACGGATCCTTGTGCCTGCATAACGGCAATTGATGCGAAATTTTCAC
>QCRH01000003.1 GCA_003211955.1 Prochlorococcus sp. AG-459-O09
CCTCTATGTCAGGTGGTGAAAAATCGTTAACTGCTTTAAGTTTTTTATTTGCTTTGCAAAAGTATAAACCTTCACCTTTTTATGCATTAGATGAGGTTGATAGTTTTTTAGATGGTATTAATGTTGAAAGGTTGTCAAAACTGATATCGGATCAGTCATTAAATGCTCAATTTATAGTCGTAAGTCATAGAAGGCCTATGATTAGTGCGTCTGAACGAACAATTGGGGTTGCGCAAGCAAGAGGAGCTAATACTCAAGTTCTTGGGTTACCAAATGCTGCATAAACACACTTTTTTAAATTTATACGTCAGAATGATAAAAAGAAATTTATGAGCTTGTCTAACACATCTGCTAATAAGAATCTACCTAACTCTGTTCCTAGCGAACGTTTATGGTTAAGGTCAGAATTAATGGGAACACAAGTGATAACTACTGATACTGGGAAGCGGCTAGGAGTAGTTGGCGAAGTTGTTGTTGACATCGATAGAAGAGAGGTTGTCGCTTTAGGACTAAGAGATAATCCACTTACAAGATTTTTACCAGGGTTGCCAAAATGGATGCCTTTAGAAAGTATAAAGCAAGTTGGAGATGTCATACTAGTTGACTCCTTAGATTCTTTGAGTGAAAGTTTTTCTCCAGAAAGATATGGGCAGGTTATTAATTGTCAAGTGATTACAGAATCTGGACAACTTTTAGGAAGAGTTCTTGGCTTTTCTTTTGATATTGAGACTGGGGATTTGATTTCTCTTGTCATGGGTGCTGTTGGTGTTCCGCTTTTAGGTGAGGGAGTTTTAAGTACTTGGGAAATACCTGTGGAGGAAATTGTAAGTAGTGGTACTGATAGGATTATTGTCTATGAAGGTGCGGAAGAGAAATTGAAGCAACTAAGTAGTGGACTACTTGAGAAACTTGGAGTCGGGGGGTCTTCATGGGATGAAAGGGAAGCAAATGGATACTCATCAAATCTTGTACCTGTTGAGAATCAGTTACTTTCAGGTTCTGAATCAGAACGGCAAAACAATTTAGTCGAGGAATATGAAGAAGTTGTTGAACAAGATGATTATGAAGATGATTATGAAGATGAACTTGAATATGTTGAAATAAAGGATTCTGCAGAGGAAATAAATAACAGAAAAAAGCTATACATGGATAATGATTATTCTGATCTGATCGAGAATCAAAATAGTGTTAATCAAATTGATGAAAATAACAATATTGATTTTAAGCAAAAGAAACAATCATCCACTAATTTAGCTTCGAAAAGACCAATTCAAAATGCAACTGAAACTTTAGATATTGAACCATTAGATGAACAAAATTTAGTACAAGAAAATAAAAGGTCAGAAAAGTTTGAAATAGATGATCCCTGGTAATTTTTAGAGTTTTTTTATTGAATTAATAATTATAGAAGCAAGTTTTTTTGCAGCACCTTTATCGCCTCTCTCTTTTTGTAGATTATCACTAATACTTTTTAAGTGATCTCTATTTTTAAGAAGAAATAATACTTCTTTTGCAATTTTTATTGGCGAAATATTACCTATCCTTTCAGGGACAATCATTCTTTTAGCTTTAATATTTGGCCAAGCAAAAAACTTCTTTTTTTTAAAATAGAAATTTTTAATTATAAAAGTTAGGAATCTATTTATGAATGAAATTTTTCCAATTACTCCAAAAATACCATCCCATGCATTCATCATATTTAAATGTTGAGTTGGCAGAACAACTAACATTGGAAGACTAATTGCTGCTAATTCTGCAGTATTTGCTCCTACAGTCGTAATTGCAAGATCACATTCTTTTAATATTTCATAGCAAGGATGTTTCTTTATTAGATAAATCTTTGTATTTTTTGATGTTTCAATCACATAATCAAAACGAGAGTCTTTGAAGTTTTTAATTGTTTTGATTTTTGATGAGTAATATTTAGCAATTGGATTTTTGTTGCTTTGAAAAAATAAATATTCACTTTTGTCAGTAGTTGGGGCAATGGGGATTATAAAATTTATATTTTGATTTTCTTCAGCGATATGATCTACAACTTCTAAGAAGAAAGGAATTCCAATAGAAAGCTTTGCTTTCTTAGAACCAGGCAACAATGCAATGTAGTGTTTTCTTTTATTTCTTAATGATATTTCGCTATTAAGTTTGATATCTGCCATCAAATCGCCAATAACTTTACATTTATTTTTATATCTTTTAGGTATTAACTCTTTTACTTTTTCATTCATAGCGGCAATTTCGTTGGTCCATTTAGGCCATCGCGAAACCCATTCAGCATATGTGATATTTAAATAACCTAATCTTTTCGCTAATAAAATGCTCCAAAATTGATCCCCACCAAGGAAAATAACTACCCCTTTTTTTGGCCAATTAGCAAAAGAATGTGGCTTTATTAATAATTTCCAAAAACTCTTGGATTTTGTAATTAATTCGAATTTATTCCATGAATTTGCAACTAAAAATTCTTTACCAGTGGCATTTGGGCAAGGAACAAGGACTAATCTAAGAGTGAAATTGTGTTTTTCGTCATCACATAGTGATTTATTTATTTTGTTAAGCTCATCAACTACAGGATTTACCCATGTAGTTAATTCACCAGGACCATTGGAAATTATAACTACTGCAACTGATTTGTTTTTCATTGCAGTTAAACCAGAATACATTAAATGCGGACGGCGAGACTTGAACTCGCAAGGCCGAAGCCACACGCTCCTTAGACGTGCGCGTCTACCAATTCCGCCACGTCCGCAAAGGGTTTTCAGCAACCGGGTAATACCTAAACCTTAAAAATATCATACATTATTGGCTGAAATCAGCATTTAGTTCTAAAAGAGTTTTTTTGAATATGATGAATAATTGTTCTATTGCATAAAACAAATATTTATACATATATAACGTTTTAGGTTGTATTGTAAAAAAATGTCCTCTGATCACTAAAAAATTTTGTTGAATACTTTGGCAAATAATTTTTTATTTTAAGTCATTTCATTTCTTCAATTTTATTTTCATAATGGTTGAAAAAGTTTTAATTGCTAATCGTGGAGAAATAGCTTTACGAATTGTCAGAAGTTGTAGAGAACTAGGTATTGCAACCGTTGCAGTTTTTAGCACTGTAGATAAAAAAGCATTGCATGTTCAGCTTGCTGATGAGGCGGTTTGCGTCGGAGATTCATTAAGTAATAAGAGTTATTTAAATATTCCAAATATACTTGCTGCTGCTACATCGAGAGGAGTTGATGCTATTCATCCTGGTTATGGATTTCTTGCGGAAAATGATAAATTTGCTGAGATGTGTAATGATCATGGCATAGTTTTTATTGGTCCATCTCCTAAAGCTATAAGATCTATGGGAGATAAATCTACGGCTAAAGAAACTATGGAAGCAGTTGGAGTTCCAACAGTACCTGGTAGTAAAGGCTTGTTATCAAATGTTGATGAGGCTTATAAATTGGCAGATGATATTGGCTATCCGGTAATTATTAAAGCGACTGCTGGAGGAGGTGGAAGAGGTATGAGGTTGGTTGAAAATTCTGATAATCTCGAAAAAATGTTTAAAGCTGCTCAAGGCGAAGCAGAAGCAGCTTTTGGTAATGATGGTTTATATATGGAGAAATTTATAAAGAAGCCAAGACATGTAGAAATTCAAATTTTGGCCGACAGGTCGGGTAATGTTGTTCATTTAGGAGAGAGAGATTGTTCAGTTCAAAGAAGACATCAGAAGTTACTAGAGGAGTCTCCTAGTCCTGCAATTAATACTGAGCTAAGAAAAAAAATGGGTAACTCAGCTATTGCTGCTGCAAAAAGTATTGGCTACGAAGGAGCGGGGACAGTTGAATTTTTAGTTGATGATGATGATAATTTTTATTTTATGGAGATGAATACTAGGATTCAAGTTGAACATCCTGTTACTGAAATGGTTACAGGAGTTGATTTAATAGCTGAGCAAATTAAAATCGCAGGCGGAGCAAACTTGGAATTTAATCAGGATGATATCCATTTAAACGGTCATGCTATTGAATGTAGAATAAATGCTGAAGATCCTTCTCACAATTTTCGGCCATCACCTGGAAAAATAACTGGGTGGCTTCCTCCTGGTGGCCCTGGTGTAAGGGTGGATAGTCATGTTTATACAGGCTATGAAATCCCTCCTTTCTATGACTCATTAATTGGTAAGTTAATAGTCTGGGGAAAAGATCGTAATACTGCAATTAAACGTATGAATAGGGCTTTAAATGAATGTGCAGTAACTGGTATTCCTACAACAATTAGCTTTCATCTAACCTTACTGAATAAATCTAAATTTAAGCAGGGTAAAATACATACTAAATATGTAGAAGAAGAGTTATTGCCAAATTACTGAGAAATAGTTAAACGATTTCTATGAAATATGTGTATGCAATGCAAGTTTTATAAGCCCTTGCTGACCGACTAAAATTTCTCTTAAAAAGCTTATAAGTCCTATCCAAATTACGGGTCCAACATCAACTCCTCCAATAGGAGGAATTAGTTTTCTTGTTAAATTAAGAATAGAGCTTGATGGTATGGAAACTAATAACCATAACCCTTTATTTAAATCAATTTTTGGGTACCAACTAAGTATTAATCTTATTAGAAAAACTATAGTTAGATATGAAAGAGAAATTCCTAAACTAATATCTAAAATTTGAAGAGAATTAATAAGCAAGGAAATCACAATTATTTAATTCATCTTAATAAATAACCCATTGAAACGTATTTAATTCGTATTATAAATTGAGAATTTAATATTTAAAAAGTGTTTCAAATCTCAAATTTATTACTAGCAGCAGATTTTTCGGCTGAAGTTGCAAATAATTCCGCAGTTGGAATGATAGGTAGTTTTATTGCCGCTGCCTTACTTATCGTTATTCCAGCCACTGCATTTTTGATTTTTGTCAGCCAGAAAGATTCCCTCGATCGTACTTCTACTGGAAGACGCTAGTTTTTGTAGAAGTTTTAAGTACACTATATATATAAGGGAACTAAGTAACCCTTTAAAAATAAATTTTTGGAGAAAGAATGTGGTCAATGCTAGTCTCAATTGGGCCAGTATTGTTGGTATAGTTCTCGCGGTATGTGGAGGAGGCCTTTACTTTTTGAGGACCTTTAAGCCTGCCTTGGCAAGGGATTATGATGTTTTCTTCGCAGCAATTGGACTTTTGTGCGGAGGAATATTATTTTTTCAAGGCTGGAGGTTAGATCCTATACTTCAGTTTGGCCAGTTTTTATTAGCAGGAACTACAGTTTTTTTCGCATATGAAAGTGTGCGATTAAGGGGAGTTGCTACTGATCAAGCTAGAAGGTCATCTTATTTTGATGATGATCCTATTTCTGATGTTCCCAGAAATTCTAGAGGCCGATTTAATGACGATTATGATAGATTTGAAGAATCTGAAAGACCATCCAGAAGATTTAAACCTCAAGAAGATGAATTTGAAGAAGACTATACGGAGGGGAGATCTCGTAGGAGGAATATTTCAAGAGCTATACCCTCTGCTGCAGCAAGTAGAAGTAGGCCATCTACAAGGGAAACAAGTAAGTTTGAAAATGATGAATCTATAATAAGGAGAAGAAAGACTTCTGAAGATAGAAATAGTAAAAAACCAGAAACAAATAACTTTGGTGAGAGAAGAAATTTATCTCGTGATGAAGTTAAAACAGGGTCAAGACCCAGAATGAATCGTACAGTTTCTAGACGAGATAACATCTCTGCTCCTGGCGATTCTTCTCCATTAAGAAAGAAACCTACTAGATCCCCTATTAGGCAGCAAACTTCAACTGCTCAAGTAGAAGATGCTTCATTTAAAGATGCTAATCAAGCCAAAAAACCACGTGAGACTAGTAGAGTAAGCTCTGCATCTAGATCAAGTTCAAAAAATCAAAATAGTAGATATAACGTTGGAACAAACAAGAGGAAACCAAGAGATAACAGTTCTAGATTTGATGATTAATTATAAGATTCCTGCCCATTTTAAAAACGATTGTTTACTAAATAATTCAATCAATATTATTGCCAAGAAGCCAATCATTGCAAATCTTCCATTAGTTATTTCAGAATAACTACTCCATCCAAATCTATATTCATCTTTAATTTCTATAGATTTTTCATCTAATTTATTGTCTCCAATTTGTTCATTGATGTAATTTGGATCTTTCTGCTGTTCTATCAAACTCTCATTATCTAAATTAGTGATTTCTGAGTTAGTTTGTTCTTCTTTAGAATTCATTTTTTTTGTTAATCCTTAAAATTATACTTTTCAGAAGTCAATAATTTCCAGTCTCCTTGTCCATTTAATTCTAAAATATTCTCGTGAAAATCTTTTAAGCTAGGTCTATGTCCAACACTAATAAGAGAAAGTTCTCGTTCCTTTAGTAAATTATATAGTTTTTTTTCAGTGTTAATATCTAAAGCACTTGTAGCTTCATCAAGTACTGCAAATCTCGGAGAATTTAGTAAGAGTCTTGCAAAAGCCAATCTTTGTTGCTCACCTAGGGAAAGAATTCGTGGCCAATCTTGTTTGATATCAAGATTAGGATACCGATCCACTAAAGTTTTTAAATTTACTTCATGTAATACAGAAGTAAGATGTTCATCACTAAATTTCTTAACTTCTGTGGGATAACATAATTGTTCCCTCAAAGAACCAAGTAACATATATGGTTTTTGAGGTATGAATAATAATTCCCCAATTTTTGGTTTTTTAATTACTCCCTGATCGGGTTCCCATAAGCCACTAATCATTCTTAGTAAAGATGTTTTTCCGCACCCAGATGGTCCTACAACCAAAAGTGATTGTTTATTGTCGATGCTCAAATTTAAATTTTTAATTATTGTTTTATTTGATCCTGGTGGGCAAAGGTCAGCATTATTAATAAGAATTGAGGGGTAATCTGAAATAACGTTTTGATTGCTTGTTGGGTTGGTTTGACTAATGGATTCAACTTTTGATTGGAATCCTTCTAATCTGCCAATACCAGCAGTAAATTTTGCAAGTTCTTCGATTTGATTAACAATGAAAAATAACGAACCTTCGACCATTCCAAATGCAAAGCTTGCCTGAATAAAGCGTCCATAATCAATCTCACCTTTAAAGTAAGGGATTGCCATTATTAAATATGGGAAGAAATTTCCAGCATAATTAATGGATCTTCTCATGACGTCTATTATCACTCTCCATATAATCAGTAAATTAAAGTTTCTCACCACTTCTCCTAAGCGTCTTTCAGTTTCACTACGCTCAGGATTCTCCCCAGAGTAAAAGGCTATTGATTCAGCATTATCTCTGATATGTACTAAGCCATATCGAAAATCCGCTTCATATCTAAGTTGATCAAAATCAATCTTTACAAGATTTTTTCCAGCAATTAAAAGGATAGAAGTTGCAAATGCAGCGTAACCAAATAAAGAAAAAGTAAGTGTTGTACTAATACTCCATAAAATAAGAATATTAAGTGAAAATGTTAGTAGGGCATCAAAAATACCTAATGTGAAAGAGAGGCTTTGTCCGGTAAAAGCTCTTGTATCATCTGTGATTCTTTGGTCAGGATTATCTACATCGGTTTGTTCTTCATCATTAGGATTTAGTTGGTAATAAGCTTTATTAGTCATATAATCTTTAACCAAACTTTTTGAAAGCCATTCTCTCCAAATTATTCCTAACTTATATGTAAAAAATATTTGGGAAACACGTATTGGTAGAGCCACAGCGAAACAACAAGCGTAAATCCCCAATATCCGATAAAACCCCTCTTCTTGTTTTTCTACCAAAGCATTTGTTAAATCTCTTGCAATGAATCCAATACCTGCGTTTATTCCGTTTACAGCTAAAAGCATTAATACAATTATCGCAAGGAATAACCAATGTAACCATCTACGGTTTTTTAATTGACGTCTTAAGCTAAAAAAGCTCCCTGATCCAATTAGAAATAGGGCAGAGAAAAGCAATCCCCAGCTACCAGCCCAAATTGAATTGACAGTACTTACTACACCTCCGAAATACTTTTCAAGAAAAATTGGTTGAAAGCTTTCAAAAAAACTAATTATTCCTGTAAGACCAACAAGTACTACGCCTCCAACACAAAATAAAAGAGAAATCAAAAGCCATATGAATTGAAATCCATTACATTGATCTATGGGAAGAAAGAAAGGCTGAGATAGTTTCCTTAATTTTTGTAATTGGTACAATATTTTGGTTTTATTATTAATTGCTTTATTCATTACTCGGCAGTTTTATAAAGTAAATTATAACTTTTAGAATTCTATTGACCAAAGCCAATAAATGAAAGTGCCCAGTCAGGTAAATTTAAGTAATTCAAGATTGTCATATCAAATTTATGAACATTTGGAAAAGATTTATCTAAGACCCACCATAAAAGAAAAGGTAGATTAAATAAAATTTGTAATTGCCATTTATAAGTTAAAACCTTCCAAATTTTTATTAACTTAGTTTTGAGTGAATCGTCTAGATCTTCCCAATTCTTTGAGATTAAATTGAATAAATTTTTGGATTTATTATTTAAGGAATCTGATGTATTCATTATGTTTTTACTTATTTATAACCCATAAACTTTTCTTTCGAGAGTTTTAACCTGGGGGCCAATTCATTTTTCTTCCAGATAAAAAATGAATATGCAAATGAAAAACTGTTTGTCCGGATTCTGCTCCAGTATTAATTACTGTCCTCCAATTAGTTAAATTTTTTGATTTAGCTATTTTACTACCAACAAAAAGTAAATGCCCTAAAAAATTTGCATCTTCTTCAATACAATCCAATAAACTAATAATTGGTTTTTTGGGAATCACTAAAAAATGTACTGGTGCTTGCGCTTGGATATCATTAAACGCAATACAAAACTCATCTTCATAAAGCTTATCGCAAGGTATTTCTTTATTTATTATTTTTTGAAATATTGTGGTTTCAGTCATTAGATTAATTAATAGAAATTACGTCTTTTTCGTTGAACCCTTCCTTTATAAGTTCTTTGTTCAAATCATCTTTTGATGTAACTCTATCAACAAATAATATTCCGTTTAAGTGATCCATTTCGTGTTGAATACACCTCGCCAGAAGTCCATCTGCTTTCATTTTACGTGGTCTCCCCATTTCATCTCTAAATTTTAATTTTATAGTTGATGGTCTTACTACATTCAAATATACGCCAGGTATACTTAAGCAGCCTTCTTCGTATGAATTAAGGGTTGTTCCAAAGTCTGTAATTTCTGGATTGATTAATATTAGAGGTTCTGCTGCTGAATCTTCAAAATTTACATCTATGACAAGAAGCTCTTTGTTGATACCAATTTGAGGTGCTGCAAGTCCAATTCCTTTAGCTGCGTACATGCTTTGAAGCATTTCTCTAGATAGTTTTCTAATCGATTCGTCAACCTTAGTTATTCTTTTAGAATTTTTTCTTAATATATCATCACCAAGTTTATAGATATCTAGAGATGGCTTACCTGTTTGTTCTTTTGTAATTTTTTCTGAGCTTCCATTTGTTCTTGACTTTTTTGCAAGTTTTGAAAAATGGTTTGCCACGTTAAAAAAGTTTTTAATCAAGAGTTTAGCTATAAAAATATTAGCACTTTAATTTACTTTCTTTATATTTTTTTTAAATGAGTAATGATGATAAGTTAAAAGTTAGGCAAACTGAATCTAAAAAAAGTGCTTTCAAGGAATTAACTATTATTAGGGATACCATTTTTTGGATTGATGTTGTTGGTGCAGGTCAAAATGAAAAAGCCATTTTTGCAAGACCATTTAATGACAAAGAAGCGTTTCCCCAGCAATTAACAAGTAAAAAATATAATATTAAAAATAATTTTCATGGATATGGTGGTAAATCTTATAAATGTATAAATTTTAAAAATAATTTTTATTTGATATGGATAGATCAGATTACCAAGGCAGTATGGTTTCAAATTTTTAAAGAGGCAGCGTTAACTTATAGAAGCCAAAATAAATATCTCATTTCAGTTCAAGAACCTAATCAACTATCTAAATCAATTGATGGAAATTTTGATTCTTCATTTATCATTTCTGAAAAAAATTTATTGTATGGAATTTGCGAAATAAATAATAGAGATTATTTATTTTCTTTAAATTTAAAAAAAACTAAACAAGATATTCATCTAATAAAAAAATTTAAAAATTTTGCTGGAGAATTATCTTCTAATAAATCTGCTAAGTTACTTTCTTGGATAGAGTGGGATTCTCCATATATGCCTTGGGAGAAAAATGAGCTTTTTTTTGCTCAAATAGATTTAGATGGCGAGATACAAAAAATAAAAAAATTCTCAAATAAGCTGATAAATTCCAAAAAAAACGTTTCTTTTTTTCAACCCTATTGGATAAGTGAAACTCATTTGGTATGTTCTGAAGATAGTTCTGGATGGTGGAATCTATTGTTTTTAGATGTTAGTGAAATTGAGAATATTTTTATTAAGAAAAGAGTAGAGAGAAATTTGATTGAATATGGAGCACCACAATGGGTCACTGGAATAGCATTCTTTTCAGGGACTATAAAAAATTTATTTTGTGTAGCAAAAAAAGAAAATAGTTTAATAGTGGAACAATATAAAGATCTTGAATTTGTTAAAGAATTTTCTACTCCTTTTACCTCAATAAGTGATTTCAGTGTTTTTCGGAAAAAAGTTCTTTTAAAAGGTTTTGGATCTGATTTTTTTGGAATTGTATTTGAAATTGATTTTGCAAAAAAAGTTTTATCAAATTTTTCTGAGCAGATATTTTTTGATCATATAAAAGATTCTTCAAAACCTGAAACATTTTGGTTTAAAGGTTTTGAGGCTCAATCTACTCATTCTTTTCTTTATAAGCCGCTTGTTGAAAATTTTAGAAAGCCACCGCTCCTTATTAGAGCACATAGCGGACCAACTTCATGTTTTGATGGATCATATAATTCTGAAGTTCAATATTGGACGTCGAAGGGATTTTTTGTTGCTGAAGTCAATTATGGAGGATCATCAGGATTTGGCAAAGCATATAGAGAGAGGTTGAATTATAAATGGGGTATTGTTGATTCTTATGATTGCAAAGCACTAGCTCTTGAATTGATTAAATCAAATCAAGTTGATAGCGAAAAAGTGGTAATTTTTGGGAATAGTGCTGGTGGGTTAACTGCCCTGAATTGTTTGTTATATGGGTCTATTTTTACAGCAGCAATTTGTAAATATCCTGTTATTGATTTGAAGGATATGCATTACAACACTCATAGGTTTGAAAAAGATTATTTAAATTCTTTGGTAGGAAATTATGCAAAAAACCATGATGAATATATAAATAGATCACCGATAAATCATATTAACAAAATAAAAAAACCTATCTTATTGTTTCATGGAAAAAAAGATACAGTTATTTCTTATAAACAAACTTTAAAAATTCAAGAAATTTTGATTCAGAATAATAAATATTCAGAAGTTATTTTTTTTGATAATGAAGGGCATGGTTTTAGAAATATTGAAAATAAAGAAGTAGTAATGCAAAAATCTCAGGAATTTTTAAAAAAAGCTTTGAATATTTAAGAATTGATTTTTAGAAAATCAATTGTATCTTTTAATTTTTCTATAAAAATATCAATTTCTTCTTTATTGGTTGTGAAATTCATGCTGATTCTAGCTGTTGATTTAATTCCAATGTATCTGTGAAGAGGTTGACAGCAATGGTGGCCACTTCTTATGCAAATTCCTTTTGAATCAAGAATTTCAGCAATATCATTTGAATGTATATTTTTTATATAAAAGGTGGCAAGTGAGGCTCTGTCTGGATCTATCTCCGGCGATGGACCTATGATTTCAATATTTTCTATTTGATTTAATTTTTCAAATAAATATTTAGTAATAGTCTTTTCATATTTGTGAATTTCATTCAATCCAATATTGTTAATATAATTAATTGCTTCTGCAAGACCTATTGCTTCTGCAATGGCTGGAGTTCCAGCTTCAAATTTGTGTGGTAGCTCTGCCCAAGTACTTGTCTCTTCAAAAACATCTTGAATCATTTCGCCACCTCCAAAGAGAGGAGGAATTTTTTCTAGGATTTCTTTTCTTGACCAGAGAAAACCAATACCTGTAGGACCGCATAGTTTATGTCCTGATCCTGCTAAAAAATCTATATTAAGATCAATCACATCCAGTTTCTGATGAGCCAAACTTTGGCATGCATCTATTAACACTAAAGAACCTTTTTGTTGAGCTAATTTAGTTATTTCTTTGATTGGATTACAGCAACCTAAAGTATTACTAACATGGACTAGGCTAACAAGTTTAGTTCTAGATGTTAGTTTTGATTTAAAGTCGTCTATATCTAATTTCCCATCTTTATCTATACCTATAAATTTTAATTTGCATTTATTTTTTGCTGCAACCATTTGCCATGGAACAATATTACTATGATGCTCCATTATTGATAAGAGAATTTCATCGTTTTCTTTTAATGAATATTCGCCCCATGATCTAGCTACTAGATTGATTGCCTCAGTTGCATTTCTTGTGAAAATAATTTCTTTTGCTGAATTCGCTTTTATATATTTGCTAATTAAATATCGTGCATTTTCAAATTCTTTTGTTGCTTTAGCACTTAATTGATGTGCTCCTCTATGTACATTGGCATTAAAGTTTTTGTAATATTCATCAATTTTTTTTAGGACTTGTATTGGTTTTTGTGTGGTTGCAGCATGGTCTAAATAAATAATTTGCTCATTACTGTTTAAGTTCTTATTTAAAAGAGGAAAGTCTTTCTTCGTTATTTCAGGAAAATTTTGAATCGTTTCCATTAATTCTCATTTAAAAGTTTATCAAGCAAATCCCATTTATCTTTTGAAATGGGAATAAATGAAATTATTTCTTGAAAGTAAGAACTTAATTGTAGTTTATTTGCTTCTGTTAATGTGATCCCTCTTGTTCGCATATAAAAAAGTTCTTCTTCATTTAGTTGCGAAATTGTAGCTCCATGTTTGCATTTGACATCATCAGCAATTATTTCTAATTGAGGTTTGGTATCTATTTGTGCGAGATTTGATAAAAGTAAATTTCTGCTTAATTGGGAAGCATCAGTTCTCTGGGCAATTTTCGGAACTATTATTGAACCTTCAAATATTGCATGAGATTTATCATCAGCAAGTGATTTATTAATTTGATCTAGAAATCCATTTGGGCCATTAAATTCTATTTTTGTATAGGTTGAAATTTGCTCATCTTTTTTTGTTATTTGCATACCTTTGATATTTGTTTTAGCGTTTCCCGCAGATTGTTTAATACTAATTTCAAATCTCGCGTAATTGAATTTGAAATGTAAAGATCCTAAGTTGTATGCACTATTTTTTTGTTGAATTACATTAAGAGAATTTAATATATTGGATCTGTTTTCACCGTAAGAAACAACACCATGATTTACGGAACTATTTTCTTTCAAGCAAAAGAAAGTTGATTGAGATAATGAAGAGTTTTCTTTACCAAGATTTACTTGTACTAATTCAACATCACAATTCTTTTCTAAAAATATTACTAGGGTTTTTGCGTTTAATGAATTACTTGATGCATGACTAAAAATTTCAATAGGAGGAATTTTTGATCCATTTATTTTTAATCCCAAAATATTATTTTTACAACTTAAAGCCAGATTTAGTAGGTCACTCCAATTTTCGTTTTGCTTAAAAAAAGATATCTGTTCCTTGATATATTTTTGTAATTCATCCTTACTTAATTGCTGTATTGAATAATTTTTCTCTATTAATTTAATTTGGCAATTCTCACCAATTATTAATCTAATAGTACTTTGAGAATTTTTCGGATATGGTATATCAAATTTTGAATCTTTTTCATTAACAGAGTAATCTAAAAAGTTTGACAATTTTGATTTATTTGAAAGTCTCCATAGTTCATTTTTAGGATTAGGGAGAGGGCTTGATTGTAATTTATGAAGACAGATTTTTTGTATTTCTGTTAGGTTATTATCTGATTTATTAGTTTTTATTTTTTCAATAATTTCCATTTGTTTAGGTCTCTTTTATAAAGTTATCAGTCCATTCATACCCTTTTTCTTCAAGCTCTAGAGCAAGATCACTCTCTCCAGTTTTTATGATTTGTCCGTCTGACATAACATGGACATAATTTGGTTTAATTTCATCTAATAATCTTTGATAGTGGGTAATAAGTATAATTCCTGTTTGTGCATTAGATATTTTTTTAATTCCTGATGCCACTATTCTTAGAGCATCGATATCTAGACCAGAATCGGTCTCATCTAATATTGCTATCTTGGGCTCAAGTAAAGCCATTTGCAGAATCTCATTTCTTTTTTTTTCACCTCCGGAAAAGCCTTGATTTACACTCCTTGATAGGAATGCGTGATCCATTTTCACAATTTCTAATTTTTCTTTAACTAATTCTTCAAAATCAAAAGTATCCAATTCTTCTTTGTTGAGGAATTTTCTTCTAGCATTAGTTGAAACTCTAAGAAACTCAAGATTACTTACACCGGGAATCTCAATTGGATATTGGAAACCAAGAAAAATTCCTGATTGAGATCTCTCTTCAGGTTCTAGAGAGTTGATGTTTTCACCCAAAAATTTTATGTAGCCATTCGTAATATTATAAGAGGGATGTCCTGCAATGATTTTCGAAAGAGTACTTTTGCCACATCCATTTCTTCCCATGATGGCATGTATTTCTCCAGGATAGACAGTAAGTGAAACCCCTTTTAAAATTGGAAGATTATCAGTAGATGCAGAGAGATTTTCAACTTCTAAAATTGGATCTGATTCTTTCATTTTACTTTGCATTTCAGTTTAGAAATTGATTAATTAACCTACTGATCCCTCTAGTTTAAGTGCCAGTAACTTATCTGCTTCAGCAGCAAATTCCATAGGTAATTGATTAAATACATCTCTGCAAAAACCGCTGACCATCATAGATACTGCCTCCTCAAATTCTATACCTCTGCTTTGGAGATAAAAAAGTTGGTCTTCTGAGATTCTACATGTACTTGCTTCATGCTCAATTTCAGAATTAGGTTGTTGAGATTTGATGTAAGGGAATGTATTAGCAGAAGCTTGATCCCCTATTAACATTGAATCACATTGACTGTAATTTCTTGATCCTGTAGCTTTTGTTCCCATTTTGACAAGACCTCTGTAGCTATTTTTTGAGTTACCTGCACTAATACCTTTGCTAACAATAGTTGATTTGGTCTTAGGACCAATATGTATCATTTTTGTGCCGGTATCTGCTTGCTGAAGATTATTGGTGAGAGCCACTGAATAAAATTCTCCTACAGATTCTTCCCCTAAAAGAAGACAGCTAGGATATTTCCATGTAATTGCGGATCCAGTTTCAACTTGAGACCAGCTAATTTTACTTCTCTTACCTAAACATTTTCCTCTCTTGGTGACAAAATTAAAAATTCCGCCAATACCTTCTTCATCACCAGCATACCAATTTTGCACTGTTGAATATTTTATTGAGGCGTCATCTAATGCTATAAGCTCTACTACTGCTGCATGTAGGGTATTTGTATCAAACATTGGAGCTGTACAACCTTCTAAATAACTTACAGAACTTGATTCTTCAGCAATGATTAATGTCCTTTCGAATTGTCCTGAATCTCCACTATTAATTCTGAAGTAGGAAGATAGATCCATAGGGCAGGTAACACCTTTTGGGATATAAACAAAAGAACCATCACTGAAAACTGCAGAATTTAGTGCTGCAAAATAATTATCACTAGTTGGAACTACTGTACCTAAATATTTTTCAATCAAATCCGCGTGATTTTTTACTGCTTCACTAATTGAGCAAAATATAACTCCATGTTCAGCAAGTTCTTCTCTAAAAGTTGTGGCTATAGAAACACTATCAAAGACAGCATCTACTGCTACATTTGTGAGTTTTTTTTGCTCCGTGAGGGGTATTCCTAATTTGTCAAAAGTCTCAAGAAGTTTGGGATCAACTTCATCTAAGCTAGAAAGTTTCTCTTTTTGCTTAGGAGCAGAGTAATAAATAATATCTTGATAATCAATTTTTTTGTACCCTAATGCTGCCCAATCAGGCTCTTTCATTTTTTGCCATTTTTTAAAGGCTTTTAATCTAAAATCAAGAAGAAATTTTGGCTCTTCTTTTTTCTGTGAAATTAATTTTATGATATCTTCATTTAATCCCTTTTCTATTTTTTCAGTTTCAATATCAGTAACGAAACCATATTTGTAAGGTTCTTTTACTACGTCTTTAACTAAATTTTCGTTGACCATGTTATCAAAAATAACTTATTACAATTAGCTTTATATACTCTAACGAAAGATACCCCCAATATTGAGTTTTTTTCCTTTATTAAAACTAAAAATTAATGTCTAATCATCTTGATCCCTTGTCTAACCCATTAAACATAGAAACTATTCAAGAAATTGATAATCTTGATCTACCTATGATGCAGAAACATCATTTAAGAATTCTCGCTCATTGCCTTCAGATTTTAAAAATTATCAATTTAGATAATAGTTTGGAATATCAAAATAAAAATCCTCTGAGAGAATGGTGTGATAACCAATCCAAAAAATTTGATGATAAAAAATTTAGTGATCTTTTTTATGAGCAGTTAGAATCCACTTCGAAAAAATTAAGTTCTTTTTCAAAAAAAATAGGTAAAAGTATTGAGGAATTAGAGATAGATGATTTAGTACTTCTAGTTGATCAAAGCTGAATTCTCTTTTATTTACTGATCCCAAAGAAAAAATATATTTTTGTTGAGTCGTTAACAAATTTAGGTAATAAAATTTAAAAAAAAAGAAAATTAATTTACATTTTAAAAAGATCTGAAAATTAATTTATTTCTTTGATACCAACTGTTTTGAAGAGAAATATCAATTTTGAGAATTTTTTAGTAGTCAGAGGATCCTGACGACAGGCCAAAAAGACACACAATTCCCAAAAAAAAAGAACATACTGATCCCAAACAAAAAACGGAGAATTTAAAGTGGCTGATGGGATTATGAATAAAGATCAATTACTCTCACTAACCCTCAGACAATTACGTCAAGAAGCAAGTAAATTATCGGTTCCACTGTATAGTCGCAAAACAAAAGCTGTTTTAGTTGATTTAATATTTAAATATCAAGAAAAATCTACAAAAAAAACATACACTACACCTCCTGAGTCAAAATCTGAAGAAACTTCTGAGTTCAATGCTTTCAACAGTGGAGAAGAACTTAAAACAAATGTAGTATTTCTACCCCGAGATCCAGATTGGGCTTATGTTTTTTGGCAAATTTCTGATGCAGATAGAGAAAAAGCACAATCTTTGGGAGCTAATAAATTATGTTTACGATTATTTGATGCATCTGGTTCTGAAGGAAGCAACTTGAATCAAGGAACACTAAGGGAGATAGCAGTTGATAGTTACAGTACCGAGTGGTACTTGCCAATCCCACTTGCTGATAGAGATTATAAAGTTGAATTAGGTTACAAATATGGTTTTAACTGGATGTCTTTGGCATTTTCTTCGATAAGCCATGTTCCTGGGTCTCATCCTTCTGAGCAAATTCTTGATAAATTTGTACCTTTTAATTTAGATTCTACTTCTGAGTCAATCCCAGATATTTCTAATCCTGTTGTTTCAGAACAAAATGGTATGCATGAAAGGCTATACCAAGCAGCAACAAATATCCCTCTCAGAAAAAAAGTTGGTTCTGAAGAATTTATGGAAAACGTAAATTCAACAAACCTTAATGATAATCTTACAGACTCAGGTGTTGGTAGATGGTCATCAGGTTTAAATGATTCTGGAAGCGGAATTGTTAAAAATAGATCTTTTTGGCTCGTTGCAGATGCTGAATTAATTGTTTATGGAGCTACAGAGCCTTCTGCAAAACTGACAATAGGTGGAGAAGATGTACCTCTTGCTGCAGATGGTACTTTTAGAATTCAAGTTCCATTTAGAGACGGGACTCAAAAATATGATATTAAAGCTATTGATGTATCTGGGGAGCAAGAAAAAAGTATATCAATGAAATTTGATAGAACTACACCACTTGACGATACTAATGAAAAAGATAATGCTGAGACTGAATGGTTTTAATAAATTAAATTAATGCTGAAAAAAATTGTAGCTTTTACTCCATTGTTTGGGGCATTAACGTTTCCACTAATAGTTCCAATTACAATTTCTAAATTTGGTGTTAACTATGGGATTTTTAGTGCATTATTAATTTCTTCATTATGGTTTATCGCTATGTTAAGAACTTCCGAAATGCCTCATTAATTTAGTTAGATTTTTGGAAGTCTTTTAAAAATATGAATCAAGTTAGTGTAATTAATATCAATTCTCCTTTTCTAGATCAAAAACCAGGTACTTCTGGATTAAGAAAAAGTACTTTAAAGTTTCAGGAAGAACATTATCTAGAAGTTTTTATTGAAGCAATCTTACAATCATTAGAAGATTTAAAAGGTTCAACATTAGTAGTTGGTGGTGATGGCAGATATGGCAATCTTGAAGCAATAGAAAAAATTGTCCAAATATGCATTGCTCATAAAGTTCAAAAGGTTATTGTTCCAAAATACGGTTTATTATCTACTCCTGCGACATCACATTTAATTAGAAAAGAAAACGCTATTGGTGGAATTATTCTTTCTGCAAGCCATAATCCTGGTGGGATTGATGGCGACTTTGGAGTGAAATTGAATATCTCTAATGGTGGCCCAGCTCCTGAGATAATTACTAATAAGATTTTCAAGGCTTCACAATTACTAACTAGTTATAAAATTTGTAAAATTCAATTACCTGATTTTAGGGAATCTGGAACTTATCCTTTCGACGAAACTACCTTAGAAATTATTGATGGATTAACAGATTATTCTAATTTGATGGAGAAAATTTTTGACTTTGATCAAATTAGTGATTTTTTAAAAAAAGACTTCTCGTTAATCTTTGATGCAATGAATGCGGTTACAGGCCCATATGCAAAAAATATTTTTGTTGAAAAAATGGGTCTTGCACCTGATTGTGTCATGAATGGTAACCCGTTAAAAGATTTTGGCGGTTTACATCCTGATCCTAATCTTACTTACGCATCCCACTTGGCTGATTTGTTATTAAATAAAAAATCTTATAGTTTTGGTGCTGCATGTGATGGAGATGGAGATAGGAATATGATTTTAGGAAGTGGATGTTTTGTAAATCCTAGTGATAGCCTTGCAGTTATCACTGCTAACACAAAATGTGTCCCTGGTTATAAAGATGGTATTACAGGTGTGGCACGATCCATGCCAACCAGCTCAGCGGTTGATAATGTTGCTCGAGCATTAAATATACCTTGTTTCGAGACGCCTACTGGTTGGAAGTTTTTTGGAAATCTTTTGGATTCTAATTTAATTACTTTATGCGGAGAAGAGAGTTTCGGAACAGGTAGTAATCATGTGAGAGAGAAAGATGGACTATGGGCAGTTTTGTATTGGTTACAAATTTTAGCTGAGAAAAAATGTTCGGTAAGTGATTTGATGCAGAATCATTGGAAACAATTTGGTAGAAATTATTATTCAAGACATGATTATGAAGCAATTCCCTCAAATATTGCTAATCAAATCTTTGGTAATCTAACTTCTATGCTCGAAAATTTAAAAGGAAATTGTTTTGCTGGCCATTTAGTTAAAGTTGCAGATAACTTTTCATATTTAGATCCCGTTGATAATTCCATAAGTGAAAATCAAGGTTTAAGAATGGTCCTTGATGATAATTCTCGAGTAATTGTGCGCCTTTCTGGAACTGGAACTAAGGGTGCAACATTAAGACTTTACTTTGAGAAATTTGTCGATCCTCAACAGAATCTTTCGTTAAATCCTCAGATCGCTTTGAAACCTCTAATAGATAATTTAGATGCTTTATTAAACATTTCAAAACTTACTCAAATGGAAACTCCTACAGTAATTACATAGAATTGAAAGTAATGATTTTTTGATTTTATTTATTATGCATTCAGAAAATTTATTTACTAATTATTCCCAAATAGAAAACAACGCACCTTTGGCAGATAAATTAAGACCAAAGAATTTGGAAGATTTTTTTGGTCAACAACCAATCTTGAATGAGAATTCGCTTTTAAGAAGTGCAATATTAAACGATAAGATTAGTAATTTTATTTTTTCTGGCCCTCCGGGTGTTGGAAAAACTACTCTAATTGAAATTATTTCTTTTAATACGCGGTCAAAATTAATTAAGTTAAATGCAGTATTATCAAGTGTTAAAGAATTAAGAAATGAAATCGCTAATGCAAAAGATAGATTAATAAATTCAAAAAGAAAAACAATTTTATTTATCGATGAGGTTCATAGATTTACATCAGTTCAGCAAGATGCTTTATTACCTTCAATAGAAAATGGAACTATAACTTTTATTGGTGCTACAACTGAAAACCCTTTCTTTGCTGTTAATAAAGCGCTTGTTAGCAGGTCTCGCATTTTTAAATTACTTCCTTTGACAGAAAATGATTTGCAGAAAATAATACAAAAAGTCATTACTCACTATGCAAAGCAAAAAGATTCAAAAAAGGTTTATTTAACTCAAGATGCTATAAGTCATTTAATTAAATTTTCTGGCGGAGATGCAAGGACATTAATCAATGCGCTAGAGATGGCCATAGAAGCAACTGCTAAAAATGATGCTAAAGAAATCAAAATTAATCTCTCAATAGCAGAGGATGCACTACAAAAGAAAAATATTGTTTACGATAAAAATGGTCACAATCATTACGATGTAATAAGCGCTTTAATCAAGTCCATAAGAGGTTCTGATCCAGATGCAACTTTATTCTGGCTTGCCAATATGCTGGAGGCTGGCGAAGATCCTAATTTTATTTTTAGAAGACTACTTATATCTGCCAGTGAAGATATTGGAATAGCTGATCCTAATGCCATAGTAGTTGTACAATCCTGTTGTGATGCTTTTGATAGAGTTGGTTTTCCAGAAGGATTATATTTTTTAACACAGGCTTCTTTATATTTAGCTATTTCTCCAAAAAGTAATAGTATGAAAAGTATTTTTAAAGCAATTGAAACAATCAAATCTACCAATGCTTTTGATGTTCCAACTCATTTAAAAAATAATTCTAATAGTTATGTCAATCCTCATAATTATCTTGGTAATTGGGTCGTACAAGAATATCTTCCTAAATCTTTAAGAGGTTTAAAAATATGGGAACCAAATAATAATGGATGGGAAAAAACTCAATATGAAGCAATGCTTAGAAGAAAAGAAAATTAAAAATTTTTCGAACAACAAATAATCTCAGGATTAAAAGAAGTTTTTTCTTCGTAGGCTAAAGCGATAGTCCAATTATAGAAGTTAATCTGTGAATAATTTAAATGTATATTTTTCTTCTTATGAATTAACTCTTTTGGCTTTTCAAAAAATTGCCAATATTTAATGTCTTTAGCTATTTTTCCATGATCCCATTTTATAGCCGCTTCAACAGCACACCATTGATTTAATATCATATTTTTTGTTAAATAATTATTATGGTTTGATTTATTCGTATGAAAAAAATATTTTTTTGCAAATTTTATATGGTTAAAATCTCTATCTGTTCTCTCAATATCAATCCCTATTTTGCATTTATGCCAGACTATAGTAATGGCATCTTTACAATGACTTAAACTGATATTTCCCATGCCAGAAGGTAAACTTGGAGGTTCTCCAGGTTGAGCATTAATAGGAATTTCTAGGGGGTCTAAATCAAAAAGTGTTGAAAGTGATTGTCGCAAATAAGCTCTTGTTTCTAAGAAAATCTTTGATCTTGAATTTGTTAGGCTTTTTGCAGTTTTAATTTCTTCTATAGTTGCGACATCTTGCACACCTTTAATCTCATAAAACCAAATTTTTGGTATTTTATATTCATACTCATTTAATAATTTCAATGGCTCTTAAGGTTGGCGACAAAGCACCAGAATTTAAATTAAAAGATTCTTTTGAGAAAGAAGTTTCTCTTAGTGATTTTAAAGGTAAAAGAATAATACTATATTTTTATCCAAAAGATAATACTCCAGGATGTACTAAAGAAGCATGTAATTTTAAAGAGAATTGGGATTTACTCCAAAAAAATAATATTGTTGTGCTTGGTATTAGTAAAGATAATGCATCCTCTCATCAGAAGTTTATAGAAAAATTTAATTTACCTTTTATTCTTTTAACTGATCCTGAACCATTCAAAGTTTCATCTGATTACGATAGTTATGGACTGAAAAAATTCATGGGAAAAGAATATATGGGAATGATGAGAAATACTTTTTTAATTGATACTGAAGGTAACATCGAAAAAATTTACTTAAAGGTAAAAGCAGCAATAATGGCTGATCATATAATTGCAGACCTTGGGTTAAGCTAATTTTTTCATGGACAGGTGGTGAATAATCATCCCCTCCATAACTAAATTAGGAGCATTGATAATTTTTTCTTTTTTAGTTTTTAGAGATTTTGTGAGTAATTGAGAGTCTCCTCCACAGATTATTAAAATATCCTTTTCGGGATTAAATAAACTATTAACCACGCCAGTAAGAGAGTTGATTACTCCTTTTAAGATTGCTTCTTCTGTATTAATCAAAAAATCTTTGATGGGAATATCATATTTTTTGGGAACTTTAAGATTTTTTGTATTTTGTTCCATTGATTTTAATTGTGTTAGAAAACCTGGAAGAAGTTGACCCCCAATAATAGATCCATTTGAATTCAATTTTGTTATTGATAATATTGTTCCAAAATCTGCAATTAGCAAATCTTTTTTGAAAGGGTTTTCAATAATTTTTAAAGCGGCAATACAGGCAAGAGCTCTATCAACTCCAAAATAATCAGGAAGATTTGATAATTGGATATCTTTAGTTTTTATTTCATTGTCTTTTTTCAGCAAAAAATTAGGTAGTTTTCCTACAGAAGCCCAAATTAATTGATCAAGATCTATATTTTCGGGAACTTTTTGCTCTTTTTTGGTATGGAAGAATTTAGATTGATTTTTAGAATATTTAGCCCAATGAAGCCTACTATTGCCTACTAATAGAAAATTTATATCTGAGACCATTGTTCTATGATCAATTTAATTCTTAGTATGTATTCCACATTCTTGTTTAATCCCCCCAAATCTTGTATCTCTGCCTTTTATCTCAATACCATCAGGACTGCTTGAATGCCAATCTCCTACAGAAGAATAACCTTTGATAAAAAGTGGATGGGCAGGTAAATTATTCTCTTCCATATAATAAAAAATATCTTTATTTGTCCAATTTAATAAAGGTCTTAAAGAGAGTCTTTGACGAATTACGTCTATGAATTTCATTTTGTTTCTATTTTCTGTTTGACTTGATCTAACACCGCTTGCCCAGCAGAAAATATCATATTTTTCTAGACCATTTTCTAAAGGTTTTATCTTTCTCAATTCATGATACTTATCTAAATCACTCTCTTTTTTTGTTTCCCAAAGTTTTCCGTATTTGGCCTCCATTCTTGCTGGAGATAATTCACTTTGAAGAACTTCAACTTCTAAGGATAAATTATCGATAAGCTTTTCAGCGTAATGGTATGTTTCTGGAGGAAGGTAACCTGTATCTATCCAAAATATTTTGATTTTTTTTTGTAGAGATAATTTACTGATCATATCTAAAAGGACTGATGACTGTATGCCAAAACTTGTTGTAATAGCGAATTGATTATCAAACTTTTCATAACCCCATGTAAGCATTCTTTGAGGCTTCATATCTACAAGCTCTTGATTATATTTCCTCAAGTTAGTTTGAATATCTTTGTGGATTTTTTCAATCATTCTTCAGTTTGATTATGAGTTTAATTTTATTTCGCTCAATTTAAAAATTATTCGTATAGTTTAATAATACATTTACGTATAACAATATTTCTCTAATGAAATCAATACAAAAACCAATAGTAATAGTTGGAGCAGGTTTTGCAGGTATGACATTTGCTTTGAATTTAAAGAATCTTAATCCTTCTTTACCGATTCTTGTGGTTGACTCTGCAACTAAATTTATATTTAAACCTTTAATGTACGAAGTTTTAAGTAAAGAAATAAGAAGCTGGGAAGCCACCCCAAAATTTGCAAATATTTTTTCTGATGCCGGTATAACTTTTTTAAGAAATTGTCTAACCAAGATTTCTTTCAAAGAAAATATTCTTGAATTTAGTGACGAATTAAAATTAAGTTATCAGTATCTCGTTATCTGTACAGGATCTATTCCAAATAGTTTTTTTATAAGAGGTGTAGATGAAAATTGTTATTTTTTTAATGATGAGCATGATTTAAATAAATTAAATTCTTTTTTAAAAAAATCACAAGATACTGCGTTGCATAAAAAGTTATTCATAGTTGGAGGTGGTCCATCTGGCATCGAGTTGGCATGCAAAGTTAAAGATATATTTACAGACCAATTTGAAATTAATGTAATAGAAAAATCAAACGAAATCTTAAATAAAAACAAAATTTTCAATAGAGAACAAGCAGAGAAGGCATTAGAAAAAAGAAAAATCAACGTTTTTTTAAATTCCACAGTTAAAGAAGTCTCAGAAACTAAGATAAGTATTTCTAGCGAGGTTGGAATAACTTCCTTGGATAAAGATATTGTTATTTGGACAGCAGGTGTTAAACCTAATTTGCTTTACTTAGAAACTGATCAAATAACAAAAAAATTTGGACGAATTTTAGTTAATAATAATTTGCAAATAGAAAACCATAACAACTGTTTTGCTATTGGTGATATTTCAGTTATTGAAGGAATGGAGGATTTACCTATAACTGCCCAGGTCGCAATGCAGGAAGGAAATCATCTTGCTAAAAATTTAGAACTTTTAATTAAAGGAAAAGATCCTCTACCCTTTGAATTTCAAGACAACGGTGAAATGATTAGCTTAGGAATAGGCGAAGCTTCAATTTCTGGGCTTGGGGTTACTTTATCTGGGAAATTGGCTTTTGAGGCAAGAAGAATTATATATGCTTCCAAGTTGCCTGATATTACAGAAAGCTTAAAATCTGCATCTTCATGGATATTCCAAAAAAAATCTATTTTTAAAAAGTTTCTTAAAAAAGATTATTCGAATTAAACTTTTTTGAAATATTGTTTTTGGGTATATTGAGTTAAATAAGTTTTGTATGAATTTAATTGAAGTAGTTAGTAATAATTTTGATGCGTTTATAACGGTAGTTGTTTTAATAATGTCAATAATTTTGTTTATTAGAAATACTATTGCACCAGAATTGACTGGTTTGTTATGTGTCGGAATATTTATATCTACTGGGGTTCTTTCTCCTGAAAAAGCTTTAGCTGGATTTGGTAGTCCTTCTTTAATTACCCTTATGGGTTTATTTGCAGTTTCCTCAGCATTATTTAAAAGTGGTGCCTTAGACAGAGTAAGAGAATTGATTTCTTCTGAAAGTATTAGAACTCCAAGGAAATTAATTTCTTTAATAGCTTTTTTGATTGCTCCAATATCTGGAATTGTACCTAATACTCCAGTAGTAGCATCTTTGTTACCTTTAATTGAAAGTTGGTGCGACCGAAGAAATATATCACCATCAAAAGTTTTATTACCTCTTTCTTTTGCTACTTTACTCGGCGGAACTCTGACATTATTAGGTAGCTCAGTAAATCTTCTTGTCAGTGATATTAGTCAACAATTAGGTTATGGAGGTTTGGAATTATTTAGTTTGACATCAATAGGAATTCCTGTGTGGCTTATAGGTACAACCTATATGATTCTAGTCTCTGACATGCTTTTGCCAGATAGAGGGAGAGATAAGGAGTTTATTAAAAATGGTGATATGAATATATATTTTACCGAAGTTACTATTCCCTCTAGTTCAGAATTAGTTGGACAATCTGTCAGAAATAGTAGATTGCAAAGACGCTTTGACGTTGATGTTCTGGAATTACAACGAAATGGAAAAGTTATTCTTCCTCCTTTGGCTGATAGAAAGATTGAACCGGATGATAGATTAATAATCCGCGTTACCAGGGCAGACTTATTTAGGCTGCAGCAGGAACATACTATTCTGTTAGGAGAAAACAAAACATCTTTCGATGGGGCAAATGTTTTCTCAGATGATGAAGGTACTAAGACCTTTGAAGCCTTGTTACCAGCTGGTTCAACTTTAGCCGGTGCAAGTTTGAGGGAATTAAGATTTAGGCAGCGTCATAATGCAACAGTTTTAGCATTAAGAAGAGGTCAACAAACTGTTCAGGAGAGATTAGGCCAAGCTGTTTTAAGGGCTGGAGATGTTTTATTATTGCAAGCACCGCTAGATTCAATAAGAGGTTTGCAAGCTAGTAATGATTTGCTGATTTTAGATCAATTCGAAGATGACTTACCTTTTTTGATAAAAAAACCTATATCGATTGCAATTGCAATAGGAATGGTGGTTTTGCCTTCGGTTTCTAATATTCCATTAGTAGGTTCAGTTCTTTTGGCAGTGATTGCAATGGTTGCTTGTGGATGTTTAAGACCTGCAGAGATACAAAAATCAATTAGGTTAGACGTCATTTTATTGCTGGGATCTTTATCGTGTTTTAGTGTAGCTATGCAGATAACTGGATTAGCAGATGTAATTGCAGTTAATCTAAACTTTGCCCTTAACGGAATGCCTCTTTATTTTGCACTAGTCTTAATTTTTGTATCTACAGTTATTCTTACGCAATTTATAAGTAATGCTGCTTCAGTTGCTTTGATTTTGCCTGTTGCTATTGAATTCTCAAATGTTTTAGGAATTTCACCAAGTGCTTTAATAATGCTTGTTTTATTCGGTGCAAGTCAATCTTTCTTGACTCCAATGGGTTATCAAACAAATTTAATGGTTTATGGTCCTGGAAGATATAGATTTTTTGATATCGCTAAATACGGAGCTGGATTAACACTTATAATGTCATTTACTGTGCCAGCTTTGATAATTTTAAATTACGGGTAATATCGTGAAATTCCAATTCTCAGTTTATAAGTTAAAAGATGCTTACAAAAAGCTATCTGTACCTCAATTTACTATTGTTACAGGCTTATTTATTATTTGCCTTGGAACTTTAATGTTGAGCTCTCCATTATGTTCATCTTCAAAGGTTGGTTTGTGGGAAGCATTTTTTACATCTACTTCTGCAATAACCGTTACTGGCTTAACCATAATAGATATTGGTGTTGATTTAAATTTCTTTGGCCAAGTTTTCTTAGCTTTTATGCTTTTATCAGGTGGTCTAGGATTAATGGCCATTACAACATTTTTACAAGGGTTTGTTGTAAAGGGGACAAAGCTAAGAACTAGATTAGATAAAGGAAAGACTTTAGATGAATTTGGAGTTGGAGGAATTGGTCGAACTTTTCAAAGCATTGCTATTACTGCGATTAGTATTATATCCTTGGGTGCAATTGTCTTATATTCTTTTGGATTTGTAGACATTCAAAATAATTGGGAAAGACTATGGTCCTCGATTTTTCACAGCATTTCTGCATATAACAATGCAGGATTTTCGTTAATGTCAAATAGTCTTCAAGACTATAGAACAAATTATTTGGTTAATAGTGTTTTTGTTTTTCTCATTGTTATGGGTGGATTGGGTTGGCGGGTTATTGATGATATTTGGAGTCATAAAAAAAATCTTTCTTATAAAAAATTAAGCCTTCATTCCAGACTAGTCATTAGGACAAGTTTGTCTCTAATATTGTTCGGATCATTAGGATTCTTTATCACTGAATCATTGCTAAATAGTCAATTTTTTAATGATTTAAATTTGTTTGAACGGTTAATGTCATCTATCTTCGAAACAGTTAGTGCAAGAACTGCAGGCTTTACAAATTTTCCGATTTCTTTGAACTCTATCTCAGATACGGGCCTCTTATTATTAATGACGCTTATGTTTATTGGAGCAAGTACAGGAGGTACTGGTGGAGGCATAAAAACAACTACATTTATTGCTTTAATGGCTGCAACTAGATCAACTTTAAGAGGTCAGAAAGATGTAATTATTAGCAATAGATTAATTTCAGATAAAGTTATTCTAAAGGCAGTTGGAATCACAGTTGGATCTTTGCTTTTTGTTCTTTTAATGGCAATGTTGCTTAGTACAACTAATACTTTTGTTAAAAAAGAATCATTCACATTCCTAGAAATTCTGTTCACTTGCATATCTGCATTTGCAACAGTTGGTTTTGATATTGGTTTAACCGCAAAATTAAATCATTTTGGTCAATTTATTCTTATTGTGGGTATGTTTGTAGGCAGACTTGGGATCCTTTTGCTTTTAAGTGCACTTTGGCAGGCTCTTTATAAGAGTAGAATAGATAGACAAAAGAGAATTGGCTATCCTAGGGCTGATCTTTATGTTTAGAATTGACTGAGTTTTATTATGGCTGATTGGTGGCAGTGGTCTCAAAAGAAAGAAAATGAAGCACTCACTTTTGCAGTTGTCGGCGTTGGAAGATTTGGAACCGCAGTTTGCAGAGAACTTATTAGTAATGGTGCTGATGTTTTGGCTGCAGATTATTCGGAAAAAGCTATTGATGATTTAAGGCAATTAGAACCTTCGATAGAAGCGAGAGTTGTAGATTGTACTGATGAAGAGTCTATGAAGGAGTCGGGAATTCTTGAAATGAATACTGTTGTAGTTGGTATTAGTGAACCTATTGAAGCAAGTATAACTACAACTCTTATTGCTAAGGATAGTGAAGGTAGCAAAGTGAAAAGAGTAATAGCGAGAGCTACCAGTGACTTGCACGAAAAAATGTTAAAAAGAGTAGGGGCAGATAAAGTTGTTTTCCCATCTAGGATGCAAGGAGAAAGATTAGGTTTAGAACTAGTAAGACCAAACCTAATCGAAAGATTGGAACTAGATAATCAAACTGGCATAGATGAAATAACTGTTCCAGAGGAATTTATTGGAAGATCTTTAAGAGATTTAAATTTGAGGAAAAATTATTTAGTAAATGTTCTTGCTGCAGGACCTGCTGAAAAGTTAACAGTTAATCCTCCAGCAAAATATATTTTGGAAAGAGGAAATATTTTGGTAGTTATGGGTAAAACTGTAGATTTACAGAAATTGCCTCAAAATTAATTATTTTTAATCAGATTTTTTATAGTATCTAATCCTCTGAGGAGCTCTTTTTAATCTTCTGACGCTTTGTTTTTCAAGTTCATCTCTAAATTTATCAGTATTTAAATTATTTTCTGAAACAGGTGATTTACTTTCTTTTTCAAAATATTTTTTTATACCTTCTTGTATTAACACTTTTGCCATATTACTTACTGTCCTAGATTCATTATCGGCCAAAATAGTTAATTGTTCACATATTAATTCTGGAAGAACTACTTGAATTCTGGGGGATTTAGGCTTCCCATTAGTTGAGTTTTGGCGGGTAGCCATGAGTCAAAGTTGATAACTGTTACTTATTAGTATACACAGTTAGTCAAGGATACTATCTTTGTGTATATTATTAGTAAGGAAATTTATGTCCGCATCAATTAATTGTTTATTGTCCCATGAAAAATTCAAGAAAAATTGATTCTCCTAAAAGGTCGATAATTGATAAACCGAAAAAAAGATTAGTCAATTCTGATTCGCACGATAATGAAAATAGTGACGTTTTAGTATCAGCTGTAATTAGTCCATATTTGTTAACTCATCTTCACCATATTCTTCAGCAGTCTGAGTATTATGCCCAAAAAGATGGTAGAAAATCTCAAGCAGCTAACTTTGCGAAACTCAGAAAAGTTTTATGTTTAGACGCAAGAAGTATGGCAGATGCCTCTGCAAAAGAGATAAAAGATTTGGATAATGATTTATCTAATAATAAATTTAATGAACAAAATGTAGCTTGAAGTAATAATCTATTAATAAATAGATTTTAGAACCATGTCCAGTAATGCTGAAAAGCTCTATAAGTTAATAGCCAATGATTCCAAAAAGAAACAAAGTCTGTTTATGACAGCCTTAACTAATCCCAAAAAAGCCTTAGATAAAATATGCGATATTGGCAACGAGTTAAATATTTCTGTGACTAAAGAAGAGGTTATTGAATATTTGAGTACTATTGATGATGAGGCAACTAAAATGTGGTTAATCAAGGCTCGGGGAGGTCTTTAGGAAAAGGTTTCGAATAATGATTATTTGAATTAGGAATAGGTTTTATTCTTTTGTTGTAGCCACCTCCACCAGCCAAAGTCCAAAAAAACCAATAACTTGGGATTGCAAGAGCTGCAGCTATGAAAATCACTACAATTTGTTCTATTCTTTTCATGGTTTAATTTTATTCCACAAAATATTTTTTAGTAAATAAGCCACAGATTTTGTAAATTCTATTTTTAAAACAGTGATTAGATTTGAAGGTGTAAGCAAAATTTATTCTACAGATGTTGTTTTAAAAAATATTAGTTGGGAGATTAAGAAAGGAGAAAAAGTTGGCTTAGTTGGTTCTAATGGTGCAGGTAAATCAACCCAATTTAAGATTTTAATTGGAGAGGAAGAGCAAACAAGTGGAACGATCATCAAAGAGGGAAATCCTAAAATTGCCCATTTAAAGCAAGAGTTTGATTGTAATTTGAATTTTTCAGTGAGACAGGAATTAGAAAGTTCTTTTAAAGACATCCAAATTGTTGCCATTAAACTTTTAGAAATTGAGAATAAAATGAAATCGTTGGATATAAAAAAAAATTTTGATGAATTTGAAATTTTTGTAAATCAACTCGCAAAATATCAAGCAAAATTTGAAGCTTTAGGTGGTTATAAAATGCAATCTGATGTAGAAAAAATATTACCAAAATTAGGCTTTTCTATAGATGATGCCGATAAATTAGTTGGCAATTTCTCAGGTGGTTGGCAGATGAAAGTTGCACTTGGAAAAATAATCTTACAAAAACCTGATTTACTTTTACTGGATGAACCAACCAATCATTTAGATCTAGAAACTATTTTTTGGTTGGAAGAATATCTATCATCGCTCAAAATTGCTGTTGTAATAATAAGCCATGATAGATATTTCTTAGATAAATTATGTAAAAAAATAATTTTTGTAGATAGAGGAACATCTGAAACATATAATGGGAACTATTCTTTTTTTGTCGAACAGAAATCTTTGAATGAAGAATCACAAAATAAGGCATATCAATTACAACAAAAAGAAATTGAGTTACAGAAGAGGTACATAGATAGATTTAGAGCTAGTGCAACTAGAAGTTCTCAAGCAAAGAGTAGAGAAAAACAATTAAAAAAGATTTCTAAAATTGAGGCTCCCATAGCAAAATCAAAAAGTCCTGTTTTTAATTTTCCACAGTGCCCTCGCTCAGGAAAATTAGTTCTAAATATCAAAAATTTGTCTCATAGTTTCGAGGATAAAATTCTTTTTTTAGATATTAATTTAAAGATTTCTTCTGGGGAGAAAATAGCAATATTGGGACCTAATGGCTGCGGCAAATCTACATTGCTTAAAATTATTATGAAAAAAATATCTCCTGAAATTGGAGAAATTAATCTTGGTAAACATAATATAATTACTAGCTATTATGAACAGAATCAGGCTGAAGCACTTTCACTTGATGAAAGGGTTATTGATTTAATATGTAATAAGTATCCAGAATGGTCCCAAAAAAAAGTTAGAACATTTTTAGGGGGTTTTGGCTTTCAAAATGAAACTGTTTTTAAATATATTAAACAACTCAGTGGGGGAGAAAAGGCAAGATTAGCATTGGCGCTCATGATTATTAATCCTAGTAATTTCCTTCTTTTGGACGAACCAACTAATCATTTGGATCTGCAATCTAAGGAAAACTTAGAATTAGCAATTAAAAATTATAAAGGTTCATTATTAATCATTTCTCATGATCGGTATTTTATTTCAAAGGTTGCTAATAGAATTATTGAAATTAAAGATTCAAAGTTATTTTCATATGATGGAAATTACGAATATTTTTTAGAAAAAACTCAAAGCCAAAAAATTTGATTACTTTTAATAAAATTTACAATTGGCTAAGTAAGATCACTCATTTATCTTTACATAGTTTACCGTCCTTGATTAATCTTAAAAATACAAAAATAGGTTTTAATAATTTAAATGAAAAATTACGATTTCCAAGAAAAACATTTTCAAATTTCTGATCCTATTGAAAGTTATTTTGAATGCATTACTTCCTGCGTTATAGGGGATGGTAGATGTATTTCTAGATGTGTGGAAATACTAAAAGAGAATGAAAATTAAATGTTTTAGTTATTTTGTAAATTAGTAATATCAGTTGGTATTACTTTTAATTTAATAAATTTATTTTTACGCTTTAATAATATATTTACTTGTTTTTTGATACCATTTTTACTAATTTGTTCTATTACGTCTGATGCGGTTTCAATATCTTTATCCCCTATTTTAATTAAAATATCATCTATCTTGATTCCACTTTTTTCAGCTGGACTGTTCGGTACTACATATCCAACTTTTACGACATTATTTTTTCTCTCAGAAATACTTTCTTCTATTAGGCTGATTCCAATCATAGGATGTATTACTTTCCCATTGTTTAAAAGTTGATAGGCAATTTCCTTAGCTTTATTAATTGGGATTGCGAAACTCAAACCTGCGCCTGGACCTGATCTTATCAACGTATTAATACCAATTACTTCTCCATCGCTATTCAACAGTGGACCTCCAGAATTGCCAGGATTAATAGCAGCGTCTGTTTGTATCAGTTCAAGTTTTTTATCATATATTCCCAATTGATTTACGTTTCTATTTAGATTACTAATAATACCAAGCGTAACTGTGTTTTCCAGTCCGAATGGATTTCCAACTGCTATAGCCCAATCACCAACTTTAATCTTTGAAGAATCGCCCAATTTTGCTTTTGGCCAAGGCCCTCTCCCCTCAATCTTTAGCACAGCTAAATCAGTAAAAGAGTCTTGGCCTAGCAGTTTAGCGTTTAATTTTTTGCCATTGGTTAAACCAACAATTACCTTATCTGATCCATTCACTACATGAGCATTGGTCATTACAAGTCCATCTGCAAATATAAATCCACTGCCTTGGTTTTGCTCTATCCTTGGTCGATTTTCGTTAGGCAAATCTAATCCAAAAAATCTTTCAAAATATGGGTCTAGAAATAGTTGAGAATTTCTTGGAAAATTTCTTTTTTTAACATATCTTTGAGTATCAATTGTTACCACAGCTGCACCGGTTCTTTCTACAGCTTTAGTTATAAAAGATTTGTTCGCATATAAATTAACTTCATTAATTTTTGGTTTACTTAATTGTTGGGATATGACTTTTGCAGGATATCTAATGCCCACTGTAATTAATGAGGCGATTAGTAATAATTTTTGGATGTCTCTTTTCAATTTTTGATTTTTTATGTTCTTCGAGAGATTTAATACACCATATAAGTGTAATTTAAATATAACTACTAATTAAATTTATTGAATCTAGAGAATAATTTAATAACTTAAAGTAGCTAAATTACTTTTTTTCGGGCTATGATATTAAAAATATAATTAACTAATTTATAAGTTCGATGACCATCCTATTTCCAATAATATATTCTGCAGCCTTAACTTATTTAGTTTGGAAAGCTTTTAAAGTTATGTCTAACGGCTGGGGAATATCCGATAATAAAAATCAAAGATTGAGTACTTCCAGTTTTAAACAAAAAAAGTACACAATACATCCAGAACTTTTAGATAAATCAGGAAACATAACTGAAGAGGAACTACTAACAGTAAGATTTTCTAATGACAATGACTCTACATTAGAAGAAAAAGGTTCAACAACTGATTAATCAAATAATATCTAAGGAAAAAAATTGGAATTAAGAACAAAAATTGTATCAGCGGTAATAAGATCACTCAAGTTACCACCAAGGTTTCGTTTAAAAATGGTTAAAGAAGATCCAGTGAGACTTGAATTAAGTCTTACTCCTTCTTACGGTAAAAATCCAGTAATTGTTGGTATAGTTGAATCTTTAGACTTAGTCGCTCGAAGAGATAGAGAAGGTAGACTACCCAGAGATCTTCAAGGGACTTGGGACTGGACTGTAAGACATGGAAAAGTTAGTACTGGAGGTTGGAATCCTATGTTAAAAGAAGCATTACAAACAATGTTTGATACAGGATTGCCAGCTATTGTATTTGAGGAGTTAACTGGAGATGAGTATCGACCTGTTGATGGTGTAAGACATGTTAAATAAATAATTAATTATTTATCATAAAATCTTCCTTTAAACGTTAAAATAATTTGATAGATAATATTGTTCACTATGGATAATGACAATCAACCAAGGTTTGGGTTCGTAAATTTCGCAGAAACTTGGAATGGCCGTATGGCAATGATGGGTATTTTGATTGGACTTGGTACTGAATTAATTACTGGACAAAGTATTCTTCGACAAATTGGAATAGGCTAGTATTTACTTAATTTCTTCTGCTTCCACTTCAATGGTACTTTCACTTGGCTTTTTATCTAATTGATTTTTCTTACTTATATTCCCTAAATCTGCACCGCAATTCATGCAGGTTTCACTTAAACCTAATGATATTGCCCCACAATTACTGCATGTATTAATTTTAGATTTGTAAGAGTTAAAACCCATAAACACTAAAACTAATAATAGAAGAGGAATAAAAAATAAAAGAAGTAGGATATTTCCAACAAAGCTAATGAAAAAGTTAAATCCAAAAATTGGAATAACGATGAGTATGATTAATGAGTAGGTAAGAAGATTTTTATTAGCTTTTAGAAAATAATTCACCTTAGTTATCCTTATCTATAATTTCTTTTTTTATTTACTAAGGTCATACTAGCAATTACTACGCTCCAACACTGTCCAAAATATAAAATTACTCCTAATAGCCACACCCACAATGTAAGTACCAGAAAACCTCCAATAAAACCGTATGCTTGAAATCTTACTCCAAGTGAGAGAATACTTTTACTTACTGCTAGGTTCAAAGTGGTTAGTCCAATTCCAATAAGAAAAGATCCAGGTAAAAGTGGTTTCAATGGAACTTTTCTACTTGGTAAAAGTGCTTGTAATAAAAGAGCCATTAAAGAAAAGCCAATTAGTGGTATTGCAAACTGACCAACTTGTAATAGCGGCAACTTTAATAATAAATCAGAAATGAGATTATTAGATTTTGAAAGATTTTCTAAAACGTTATTTGGGATCATTCTAAGATTTGCACTAATTTGATCTAGTACCATTAAAAAACCAATAAAGAATACTATTAAAAAGGCTTCAACTCTATTTCGGAGAAACTTCGAAGCTTGCACTCTCCAAGCATCATTAACTTTTTTAGAGGGAATTTCGTCCTCCCAAAGCCTATCCGAACCTCTTTGAAGAGATAGATATGCATTTCCTGCGGTAAAAAGCAAAAACATAGCACCAAGAATACCTGCTCCAAAACCTTGATCTATTAAATTAATTAATGTTGTCTCTACTAACTCAACTACTGAAGGAGGTAAAAGCTGAGCAGCAATGGCAATTATTTGTTGATCTAATCCTTCTTGTTTTCCTAGGAACCATGAAGCTATTGAAAGAGAAATTAGAAGGATAGGAAAAAAAGATTGAAGTGTGTAGTATGCAAATGCAGCGCTTAAATCAACACAATCAGATTTGCTCCATCGCTCACAAGCTCCCCATAAACTTTTCAGTATCCATGTTGAACTTCTCTGCATATTAATTTTCTTCAAATATTTTATTTATTTACTTAGTTTTTATTGTATCTGATTAAGAAATTTTTCAAGCAATTTTTTATTTATGATGCAACTATTTTTCTAATAATAAATTGCCCCATGGCTTTAAAATTTCAAATTTTTCTATAGATCTACAAGCAATTAATGGAAAATTAACATCGCTCAAGTCTTCTCCTGAAACTAAATTTAAAGGATCTGTTTCTAACCACTCTAAAGAACAATTGAGTTCTTCTAAGAGCAGCCAGGCTGCTGCAATATCCCATATCTTAGGGGTTGATTCTATTGCTCCGAAAGTTTGTCCCATCGCTACACTCGTAAGATTTAAACTCGATACACCTAAGAGTCTGATTTTGCCAGGAAATACTGAGTTTGGTTTTTTTTGTAAAATTTTTATTGATCTACTACATAAAGAAATGCATTCACTTTGACGATTATTTTGGCTAGGATCTATTTTCTTGTTATTTAACCAAACCCCTTTACCTTTAATGGATACAAACTTTTTTTTCAATGTAGGAATTATTAAAAAAGAAGATTGTGGTTTACCATCAACGAACCTTGCTACAGATATAGACCAGTAAGGAATACCGGCAGCAAAATTTGTTGTCCCATCGAGTGGATCGACCACCCAGTAAGCTTTTGAATTTGGAATTAACTTTTGCCCTTCTTCACTAAGGACGCCTTCACCTGGAGCTATTGAAGCTAAGCCATCTACGATTGTTTTGTCACTCCATAAATCACAACTTGTTAATAATGATCCATCTGCTTTATTGCTGGCGCTAATATTTCCAAAATCTTTTGTTTGCCGTTGACTAACCAATTCAAATAAAGAATCTAATTCACGTAGTTGCTTATTAGTTAAATTTGGTGGATTCATCTTTATAAATTGCAAATAGAATCTGTATCTTTAATTTTAGTCTTATTGTTACCTAAACAATTTTTACTTTTATCAAGGAAAGTTAATCTTTCTAATTCATCTACATTAAGATTGTAATTATATATTGCATTAATATTTTTTGATTTCGCATTACTTAATTCACTTTGCCTAACAAGAACATCTTTTAAAGTTGATATTCCTACATCATATCTAAGTCTGGAAAGCCTTACAGACTCTTTGCTAGATTCAATTTCTTTAAGAGAAGAGATTATTTTTTCTTCATTTAATTTAAGATTTAAATAGGCTTTACTAATACTTGTGGTTAAAACATTTTTTAGATTTTCATAAGCATATTTTTCGGATTCTGCATCTGCTATTTTTGATTTGTAGGAGTTCTTATTTTGTCCGCCATCAAAAATACTCCATGCAAAATTAAGACTTATGGTATTTGTATAATTAGATCCAGATTTTGCAGAGTCGATATTAGTTGCAAGAGAGTCCCCCTTTGAAAATGTACTAGATAATGAATTACTGATATAGATATTTGGTTTATTTTGAGCTAAAAAGCTCTCTGCTTGGTTCTTTTTGATTGATTTTTGAAGAATAAGGTTTTTTAAGGAAAGATTTTTATCCAAACCTTCATTAATATTCTTATTCAATTTATGATTCCAAAACCCTATAAGATTTTGCTCTTTATTAGTTTCGAAATCTCCCTTAACATTAAGAATCTCTTTAAGAGAAATTTTATTGATTTCATGTTCTATTTTCTTTTCATTAAGTGATTGTTGATCTCGAGATAATTGAGCTTCTGCTTCAAGAACTTCAAATTTTGTACCAATTCCAGCATCTAGCTTTGCTTTAGCATTTTCTAAACTTGTAATTGATAAATCAAGTGTGAATTTTTTATTTTGAATATCTTGATATGACTTTTTGTATTTGTGATATCTGATTCTTGCTTCTTGAATTAAATCTTTTTTCTTAATCTCATAATTATTTTCTGCAATTTTGTAATTTGTTTTGGCAATTTTAATTTCAGATCCTCTTAGCGGGGCAATTACATCCCATTTAATATTAAGGGAGGGATTAGCCGTAAATTGTGATGTTTTATAAGTAGGTGAATTGCTATTGTACTTTTTGCCTGCGACATATTTTGGCAACCCATTGGCTTGAAAATCTAAGGATGGGTATCTTTTGGCAATTTGACTGGAAAGATTAAAGCTTGCAGAGGCTACTAGGTTTTGTAATGATTTTAATTCTTGATTATTTAATACAAGTTTTTCTATTTCTTGATAATCAACGAAAGTAATATTTGATTTTTCTTCTAAAACATTATTAATGTAATTTTTTGATTCGCTCGATAGAACATTAAAGGTATCCATACTTAGAGTAAGCGGCAATAATAAGAAAGGATTTATTACTCTTCTAAGCATGTTTTATAGTTTCGAAAATATTCGATTAACCAATCAAAGTATTAATAATATCATTTGAATCATCAAGAACGTGAATTTTAGTATTTATTTGATTCTCAACTTCTTGAATATTTTTATCATCTAAAAATAAATCGGTATTAATTTTTAACATAATAGATGGTATATAAACAGCTTCTCCTAAATCCTTATTTTTCAGACCGTAAATTAGATCTTCTCCAGTAAGAAGACCTGTAACAACTTGATCTTGACCCCAATAAATACTTGGCAAACCATATAAATTAATTGTTAATCCATTAATTAAGTTTAATTTCTTAACTGTAGGAATTAGGGCTTCATAAACTAATTTACCAACAATCCAACTAACTTTTTTTGGCTTTTTTATTTTTTGGGGTAGTTTTTGAGTATTCTCTCTTAATGCTTCTAGAAAGTTTCTAATAGTCCCAACTCCATTAGATTCTTGTGGCATATTTTCGTAGGTTTTGTAACTAGGTAAACTTGTACCAGCAATTAAATACCATTCGTCTGCTAGCCAACAAAAACGAGTCCCAAGAGTAATTTGTAGAGAGGCTTGAATTCTCTCTACTTGTTTAATAATTTTTTTTGCGTATTCTGGGCTGATTGATTTCAATCCATCATTTTCAGGTCTAAATTTTGTAAGTCCTACAGGAACTATTGCTACTGAAAGTACTGTTTGAGAGGTTTTTTTGTAGAATTCAGCAAGTTCCAAAATTGATTTCTCAAGAATATCCCCATCATTCATATCTGGGCAAACAACAATTTGAGCATGTATTTGAATAGAATTTTTTTGAAACCACGAAATTTGATCAAGTATCACTCCTGCTTTTTTATTTTTTAATAATTTTTCTCTTGTGGCGGGATCAGTAGCATGAACTGAAATAAAAAGTGGGGATAGTTTTTGCATAGCAATTCTTTCCCAGTCTTCTTTTTTTAAATTCGTAAGAGTTAAATAAGAGCCATATAGGAAACTTAATCTATAATCATCATCTTTTATATAGAGGCTTTTTCTTTTACCACTTGGCTGTTGATCAATAAAACAAAATGGACATCTATTATTGCATTGCTTGATTGAATCAAATAATGCATCTTTAAAATTTATACCTAAATTAACGTCTTGATCTTTTTCAATATTTATATTGTGAATCTCATGATTTTTATCTAAAACTGATATGTCTAAAATTTCTTCACTAGTCAGAATCTGATAATCAATTAAATCTCTTGGTTTTTTGCCATTAATACTAATAATTGAATCACCTGATTCAAATCCTATTTCTTCAGCAATAGAATTAGCTTCAATACTTTCAATTTCTGCAGGGTTTATTTTATAAGTAATATTAGGAACCAAAAGATCAATGGGATCTTCCGTGTAATTAATTTCTTGCCACACAATTTAAGGCCAAATACTCTTATTTATATTTATTCTAAACTTATATATGACTGAAAGTGTATTAAATACTTTTAAAAAACTAAATATAGGTGTGAAATTATGGGCCTTTTATTTATTAAAATATGGCATTCGCAGTTTTCTAAAACACGATTTAGATTAATTAAAATAACCTTTTTCATTGAAAGAATTAATTACAAAAAATTTAGAAGTAAAAGATAAATTCAACTATGAATCCCATAAGACAGTTGATTCATACGAAAATAGCTTTTTATCAAATCCTATATCTTTAAGATTGTGGTCTTCTTTTTTTGTAATTTTACCTATTTTTGTTCAAGCCCCTTGGGTTAGATTAGAACCAATAAGTGCTCTTTGTTTTACTTTTGTTATTGTTTTAGTGGCAATTGTTTTGAATCAGAAAGGATCAAATAAGTGGTTTATTGTCAGTTCATTATTACTTGGTATATCAGGTAGTTGGCTTGGTGGATGTTTGTTCTGGGGATGGTTAAGCCCATTTCCTATCCTACACATACCTGTTGAAGCTGTAGTTCTCCCATTAGCTTTAATTGGATTTGGTACTAATTGGAAAATAGGTTCAAGTTTTTATATCTCTTCTTTATTTGGAACCGCAGTTACCGATATTACAATATTTTTAATCGGAATCATGGATCAATGGAGGCAGGTAATTACAGCAGATTCTGAAAATGCATCCATGATTCTTCAAAAAACTTCAGAGAGTCTGATTCAAATAAAATCATTATCTATTATCGTTTTTGTTTCTCTTATACTTTGGTTTATTTCAAAAGAAATTTTAGATTCTGGCACAATTAATACTACTAGTGGTAAAGCACTCTTAGTTTCTGGTTACGTAATTCAAACGACATTAATTGTTGATGGTATTTTTATTGTTTTAGCAATTCTGGAACCAACTTTTAGTGGATTGGTTTAATGTTAAGGCCTCCATTTTCGCAAGAACCGATACCAATAAATAATTGGGATGTAATCGTTATAGGCGCTGGAGCTGCTGGCCTTATGACTTGTCTTGAATTACCCGCAAATTTAAAAGTGCTTCTTTTAAATAGAAATACTAGTAAGGTATCTTCCAGTAGATGGGCTCAAGGAGGAATTGCATCTGTTGTTAGACAAGATGATTCATTTGATCTTCATGCTGAGGATACTTTAAAAGCAGGTGATGGTCTATGTGATTTTAAAGCTGTAGAAATGCTAGTTAAAGAAGCTCCAGGTTGTGTAGAAAGGTTGCAGAATTTAGGGATGATTTTTGATCAAAGTTCTGATCAACTAGCTACTACCTTGGAAGCAGCCCATTCACGAAGAAGAGTCTTACATGTTAAAGATCGTACTGGACGAGCATTAGTTGAAGTTCTAGAAGATCATATTGAGAATCAAATAAATATTCTTCACTGCAGGGGTGTAAGAGTAACTGAACTTCTCATTGAAAATAAAGAATGTAGAGGAGTTCAGGTTCTTGATGGAGCAAATTTATATTGGATTAAATCTAGAGCAGTTGTTTTGGCTACAGGTGGGGGTGGGCACTTATTTACAAATACAACAAATCCTGCTCAATCCTCTGGTGAAGGGATTGCTCTTGCATGGAAAGCTGGAGCTGCTATCGAAGATTTAGAGTTCGTGCAATTTCATCCAACAGCTTTAAAATTTTATGGTGCACCTTGCTTCTTAATATCTGAGGCACTTAGAGGGGAAGGAGCGATTTTAGTTGATAAAAATGGTGAAAGTCCAGTTAAAAATCTTGAAAATCGTGATCTAGCTACTAGAGATCAGGTAAGTAGAGCAATTATGAAAAATATGCATGATAATAATTTAGACCATGTTGGCTTAGATCTTCGGTATATTGACCCAGAAAAAATTGTAGAGCGCTTCCCCACGATCTTAAGTAGATGTCAAGATTATGGCGTTAACCCTTTAAATGAGGTTATTCCCGTAGCTCCTGCTGCTCATTATTGGATGGGAGGTGTTAGAACTGATCTAAATGCATCTTCAACAAGAAAAGGATTATATGCCGTTGGAGAAGTTGCTTCTACAGGTGTGCATGGTGCTAATAGGCTGGCAAGTAATTCACTGATGGAGTGTCTTGTTTTCGCAAGAAAAATGTCTTCAATTGTTTTGAATGACATTTCTAAATTTGAAAAATTTGATAGATCATTTCAAGAGTTTGATATTGAAGATCCTAAAGAAGATCAAATTTCTATAATTGCTGAAAAAATTGATGAACTAAGAAAACTATGTTGGTTAAATTTAGGTGTATCTCGAAATAAGTTAAATATGAGTAAATTTTTAAATTACATTCAAAATGAAATAGATAAATTAAATAAAAACGATTTACTAAATAGTCTTGAAAAAATAAAATTTGATCAACAAATAAAACTTAGTGAACGCAATAGAAGAGCATTAAATCTTTTACTTGATTTAAAGAATAGACAAATAACCACCATAACTTTATTAAAAGCTTGTCTATTTAGAGAGGAAAGTAGAGGAGGGCATTATAGAGATGATTTCCCTGAAAAAGATAAAAATTGGGAATGCCATACTAGACAACAGTTGGATCAAAAAATTCAAAAAAGATTTATTAAAAATTAAGATCTCCCTGATAGTTGGTTTTTGTTGCTAATTCATTTAAGTCACGCGTACCACTAATAATTTCTCCATTTATTTCCCAAGAAGGAAATCCACTGATTCCTTTCGTTTGGCATAGCTCATACTCATTATCTTTACCATCTTTAGCACACTCAACTACTTTTAATTCTTTAACTGCTTCTTGACCAAATAATTGTTTCTGATCGTGGCAATGCGGGCACCAGTATGCACTATACATCACAATATTGTTTTCACTTAAAAATTTTGCAAACTTTACCTTCTGGGGAGAGCTTGAAGTGGTAATTATTGGCGATACATTTTCAGTGGGGTTTGCAACATCAATAGCTTTAGAGGGGTCAACGTTTGTTGACCAAATTAGCCCCCCCAGCAGGACACTAATGGCTACAATGAAACCTCTAAAAATCATAGGTTCTCTACTTTCGAATTTTGCTCCAATCATAGAAAATATAAAGATAGAAAACGATAAAATTGCTGAAAGTATACAAAAAAAGCAATATGCTTGAATCTTAAAAAACATTATATTTATCAATAAAAAGCTAAATGTTGATGACGCACAAGAAATTAGAAATACTAACCACCATAAAAACTTATTTAGTTTTTCTTTTGGGGAAATTAAATTAAGCGAGAGTATAATTGTGATAACTAATATTGATAAATATGTTATGAACCCAGCTAATGAGAGAGGTATATTAACTTGATTATTTTCAAATAAAGTACCCCAAGGACTATTTAAAACTGTTTCACAACCATTTTGTATCCCTGGGCATGAAAGAGAAGTAAATAATCCCCAGTTTTTTAAAGTAATCGAACCTGTATCAACTATGCCTATAGTGCTAAGAATTGAGATTATGATTTTTGGCCATTTCAAATTTTTTTTATTTATTCTGTTTGAAGTCTTAAGGGCCATACAAAAAGAAAGTTTGTTATTTACAATATCTATCCTAATATTATCTTGGCATGAGAGTTATATACGAAATGCTGTTTAAATCTTGTAATTCTTATTTTTCAGGTTGTGAAACAAAATAGTCTCAATGTAAAAGAAAAAAAACTATCTAAGATTGCATTCAGTCATGTTGGTTGTGAGAAAAATCTTGTTGATACTGAACATATGCAAGGCTTATTAGATAAAGAGGGTTATGAGGTTGACAGCAATATAAATGATGCAAATGTTGTTGTTGTAAATACTTGCAGTTTTATTGAAACAGCTAGAGAAGAATCAATCAGAAAAATTCTAGAATATATAAATCAAGGAAAGGAAGTAATAGTTGCAGGCTGTATGGCTCAGCATTTTAAAGATGAGCTTATAAAAGAAATCCCTGAAATAAAAGGTTTGGTTGGAACAGGAGATTATCAAAAGATAGCCAAGGTTTTAGATAGAGTAGAAAAAGGGGAAATCGTTAATGAAGTTTCAAAGATACCTGAATTTATTGCAGATGAGGAAATGCCTCGTTTTGTAGATAAAAATAAATTTGTTGCTTATCTTCGTATTGCTGAAGGCTGTAACTATAATTGCGCTTTTTGCATTATTCCTAAGTTGAGAGGTCCTCAAAGAAGTAGAACAATAGAATCTATAGTTTCAGAAGCTAAAAGTCTTTCAAAAAAGGGTATTCAAGAAATCATATTAATTAGTCAAATAACAACTAATTATGGTCAAGATATTTATGGAAAACCATCATTAGCCAAACTTTTGAATGAGCTTTCTAAAGTTCCAATTCCTTGGATAAGAATACATTATGCTTACCCAACAGGTTTAACTGATGAAGTTATTAGAGCTTTTAAAGATTCAAAGAATATAGTTCCTTACTTTGATTTGCCACTTCAGCATAGTCATCCAGATGTATTGAAGAGTATGAATAGACCTTGGCAAGCTTCTTTGAATGAATCAATTTTGGAGAAAATTAGAGAAGAAATTCCATTTGCTGTATTAAGAACTAGTCTCATTGTTGGTTTCCCTGGAGAAAAAAAAGAACATTTTGAACATCTTCTCGAATTTTTGGATAGGCACAAATTTGATCATGTTGGAGTTTTTATTTTTTCTCCTGAGGAAGGAACTGCAGCTTTTCATTTGCCAAATAAAGTATCTCCAGAGGTTGCAGAGGCAAGAAAAGATAACGTTATTTCAGTTCAACAAAATATCTCTAAAGAAAAAAATCAGACATATGTTGGTTCAAAAATGAAGATTTTGGTAGAACAAATATCAGATAATAACGAATTAATTGGTCGGTCCTACAATTTCGCGCCTGAAATTGACGGAACTGTAATTTTATCTGTTAAAGAGGAAATTAATTTGAAAAATTATATTGGTAAATTTGTTGAAGCAAATATTTCTTTTGCGGATGAATATGATTTATATGGAGAGACTATTAAAATTTTTTAGTTTTTAAATTAATTTAACTGCTCTTAATAGCTTATCTAATGCGAAAGCAGCTCCAAAACCAAAACCAATAAATGCAAAATAGAAAATGATGTTCATTAATTTTTTTATTTTTATTTAATTTAACATCAGATGAAAAGATTAGATTTTTTCGTTTAATTTCTTAATCTTGGATATATGTTAATTTTTTGTATAAACATTCTTCTGCTTTTTGTAGTTCCCGGCCTAAATATAGAGCATGATCGAATCTTGTTATTAAGTCATTTCTTTCTTCAGTGATCAATATTCCAAGTTGTTTCGCACTAATTCCTTCAAAAACTTCATTACAAACTCTTTTATTTTGAGAGTCGCATTTAATTGGTTCATTTGTTTCTGGGTCAAGCGCATATCCGTCCTCATTAATATTATTTAGAAAATGCTCTATAATTATTTTATTTTCTTCTAAATTTACCTTTATAATGAAATAACCGTTTGGATCTAAGTCTATATATCGGTTGGATAGATTATTATCAATCTTTATTTTTTCATCTAAACTTTGACTTGAATCCATTTTGGGAATTTAATTTCAAACTATATTACTAATATAATATTTGGTAAAGCCGAATAATTTTTTATTTAAAGGGTATAGATTTATTTTCAAAATCAATCTCCATCTCGGTTTGTTTATTCACTTCATTTAGCCAAGGAATAATTATATTTTCCATATTTTTGTCAAACCACTTATGCAAGCTAATGGTGCTTTTTGCAAAAAACCCCCTCCGTCTTTTATGTTTACCACCCGCTCCAGGATCAAACAAATGGATACTATTTTTTATTGCCCATTCAATTGGCTGGTAATAGCATAATTCAAAATGTAAATTAGATATTTCTTCTTGACTACCCCAATATCTACCCCATAAGTTGTTTTGATTTTTAACGCACATCGACATAGCAAAAATTTCATTTGAATCATGTTTTGATGCACTAAAAAGTAAAAGATTTTTTTTATTATCAACCAGTGTTTCGAAAAATGTTGATGTTAGATATTTACTTCCCCAAACTCCCCACCTCGAGCAATGCTGTTCATAAAAATTATGCATTTTTTTGAGGATTTCTTGGTTGATATTATCTCCATTAAAAATTTCTACTTTAATATCTTGTTTAGTAATTGATTTCCTCTCTTTTTTTATATTTTTTCTCTGATTAGAGTTAAATCTAGAAAGAAAATCATTAAATGTTTTTTCTCCATTACTCCTCCATTCACTGCTGGAATTTATCCATTCATGGTATCCCAAAGATTTAAGATGGTTGCCCCAGCTTTCATTAATATATAAAAAATTACAACTTAGAATTTTGTTTGTAATCGCAAAGCTTTCGATGTGGTTTATAAGTAAATTTGTAATTTCGTTCTTGTCTTTATTTTTTTTATAAAGAAATTGATATCCATTTACAGGACTATAAGGACTCATTCCAATTAATTTAGGGTAATAATTTAAATTCAGCTCTTGAGCCAATCTTGCAAATGATTGGTCAAAAATGAATTCTCCATAGCTATGATTTTTTAAAAAAAGTGGGGCAATTCCTAATATCTCTTCATTTTTAACAGCAACAAAATATAGTGGCTGCCAACCAGTTTCTCTTGAAACACTTTTTGATATCTCAAGGTTTTTAATCCAAGTCCATTCATAAAATGGATTATTAATTTCATTTGCTAATTCATTCCATATCTCCTTGGAAATTTCTTTAATTGATAATTTGACTTCAACTTTATGTATTGGTTGGTTCATTTATTATTGAATCTATTTTAAATTTTTTTGTAATGAATATGGATTTCATTATTCATTAAATTTTTAATTGATTTTATTTCCCATAGTCTTTCGAGATTAAAAATCGCATTTGTTTGTTCTGGAGGGATCCATGTATATTTACCTCCAATAATTCGTGGAATTATTGTAATTTTTATATCTGTTATTAGATCCTCTTTTATAAATGAATTTATAAGTTTTGCACCTCCTAAAAGAACTAAATCATTTATCCCTTGTTTTTTGAGTGAAATTAAAGTTTTTTCCCATGAATTTTCGAAAAAGAGTTCTTTCTCGAATTCATTATTCGACGAATTATCAACTTTACTTGAGCTTATTAGCCATCTTCTAATTGGTTGACGAAAGTATTTCCAATTACTGTTAAATTTTTTGCTATTTGAAGCAACTATAGAAATTGGTTGGCTTTTTGATATATTTACTTCGTCATTATCATTGAGATTTTTAACTAGGTAAGTTGATTGATGAGCTATTAAAGTACCTAAACCAAAAATGGTGGCGTCAACCATTGATAAGTTTTGATTTAATATTTTTTTATCTTCATCGCTTCCAAGATGCGATTCTCCACCTCCAGGAAATGCAATTCTCCCATCAAGACTTGATGCTATAACAATTATTACTCTTGGGATACTCAAGTTTGCGTTACTAAACTATTTTCAAATTGCAACTTCAATGAATTGGTTAACTTTTGATCAACATAAATTTCTGCAGCATTATTTGGACTCTCTTGGAGTCTTATTTTGTGTAATGTTGCACCAAGTTGATGTATTGGTTTTTTAAGAATATCAGAAATATATAAAGCTATATTTTCAGCAGTTGGAACACAATTATGGAAAAATTCGATGTCTTTATTAAGAAAAGTATGATCAAGTTGTTCAACAACTAAATCGTTAATTATCTCTTGGAGGGCAGATAAGTCGCAAACCATTCCTGTTCTTTTATCAATGTCTCCTTTTACAGTTATATCGACAAGATAGTTATGACCATGTCCATTAACTCTGGCACATTTCCCATAGATTTTTTTATTTTCATCAAAGGATATCTCTTCTTTTGCAAGTCTATGAGCTGCTGCAAAATGAGTTTGTACTGTTAAAAATGCTTCCATGTTTTTTCCAAAATAATCTGCCCATAAATTTGGGTTTTCATAAAGTCTTAGACTTGTAAGAGGTAAATCATCCTTCAGACGATGCCAAATGACCTTTACTAATGCTTCAGTTGTGGGAAGTATACCCTCTTGATTATCAACATTAAATTCAGGCCAGACATCATTTAAAAAACGAAAATCTAGTTGTCCAGTAACCTTATCTTTAATGGAGTGTTTTACATCAGAAAGATTAAGTACCATTCCATCAGAGTCTAGTTCTCCACCCATTGAAACAATAAGTTCATAATTATGACCATGTCCTGGTGCAATACTGCACTTTCCAAAAAGAGATAAATTTTCTTCTGGGCTTTTTTCAGGAAGCCAATAACGGTGACTAGAACTAAAGCAGGCACGTCGAGTTATGACGCATTCACGTCCTTTTCCATGTAATGGTTTGGATTGTGTAGAAGTCATACCTGTCTGCGATAATACTATCTTAAGGTTTTAAATACGCTTTTGTCTTTATGGAACAATCCATTATCGAAAAAACAGTTCATACGATTAAGGGCAGAAGCATATTTTTAATAGGAATGATGGGTTCTGGCAAGTCACAAACTGGTTTGAAGCTGGCTGAATTATTGAAGTATAAATACATTGATTTAGATTCATTAATAGAGAAGTTGGCAAAAAAATCTATCAATCAAATTTTTAATGATGAAGGAGAAGATAATTTCCGTGAATTAGAAGCAAACTGCCTTAAAGAAACTATCAAAATTCCTTCATTAGTAATCTCAACTGGGGGAGGAATAGTTACCAAATCAGAAAACTGGGGAATCTTAAGACAGGGAATAATTGCATGGATAGATCTCGATAAAGATATAGCAATTGAAAGATTGAAAAATGAAATTAAAAATAGGCCACTTCTTCAGGGAAAGAATCTAAATGATCTATATATGAGTATTTTTCAATCAAGAGAAAATTTGTATTCTCAAGCAGATTTAAGAATTCAAGTAAAAAAAGAAAATATTGAAGAAGTTGCTATGAAAATAATTAATGCAATTCATAAAGAAATAATTAGTTAATCTGGTTCAATTCTTACTGCAAACCATTTGATAACGTATCCTAATTTTATTTCTAATTCATAAGTGCTTTCTAATAATTCTTCAAAAAATTCCTGATCAGGATCTTCTATATTTTGATATATTGTTTGTGTTTCTGTCTTACTAAGCCAATTCTTTAACCATAAAATTGCTTCTTGCTTTGATACAATTTTTTCTTTTGAATCTGGCTCTAATAATACATAATGATCTGATGCTCTTATTAGTGGATTTGACATAATGAAAATTCTTCTTGGATTAATTCTTTGCTTGATTTTTCAAGGAATTTTTTTAGAAAGTTCTTTTGCTCTAGTAGATTCTAACGTACGAGAGTTTTTGGAAAATCGTGTAAATCAATGGCCAGAATTATATTTGCCAAATTTTAAATTGTCGGATACTTCTAAGGATTTAATTTATCCTAAATGGTTCGAGGGGAATTGGCTTGTTACTTCTCAAGATATAGTTAATGATTCAGAAGAGCCAGTTATTTATAAAGTAAATTTCTTTAAGAATGATTCAGATTTAATTGTTGGTAATCGTGCAAAAAATTCTGAATCTATTGGAAAAGCAATATTTGGTGAAACCTTAATTAAGGTTGTAAATGATCCTCAATCTATTAATAATCAAATTACTTATTTAAAAGATGATTTTTATATCGATTCAAGAATTACAGGGAGAAATCAGATCCAAGATGATGATATTTTTTTCGCAGATGAGCTAGTTATACAAACAGCACATAAGCCAGGTGCTTCAAGGATTAATCAGGTAGAGACCATTAGTAAATTTCAAAAATGTTCCGAAGAAATATTGGAAGTTGATAATTCAATCAAACCATCAATTTGTGGAGTGCAATATGTTGCTTCTTATGGATCAAAAGTTGGTGATCCTTCTATTCATGCTATAAAAACAAATAAATATAAATTGAAGTTTGAATTTATTGAGAGTTAGCACTAAAAAGATATTCTTCTAAGTTGTTCCTCCAAATGAAAAGATTTTCTAAATAAGGGTTGTTTATGTATTCTTGGCTTCCCTCTCCTGAAAGAATTGGTCCTGCAGACTTTGGAAATTTAAGAAGTGATAATTGAGCAGCAATTGAAATATCTGCGATTGATAAACTATCTCCAATTAAATATTTCTTGTTGATCAAGGATTTTGATAAAGCTTCCAGCAATTTTTGGAGTTCTAAATTATCTTTAGAAGACAAAACTACATTAGAAATTTTACTAAGATTTTTAAAAGGTAATTTATCAACAATACTTTTAACTGAAGAAGGTATTTCATCTGGAAGTAATGCAGTTCTTAGCTGTGGATTTTCTATTGCAGATTTTATTAAAGCTTTTCTACAAGTTGTAGCCATTGTAGTATCTGCCCAGTCTTCAATTAGTTTGCATTGTGCAAATAATATTGGATCCTCCGGAAAGAGTGGATTGTTTACATTTTTTTTATCTAAATATTCGCAAATAGTTGAAGAGTCATTAATAACTTGATCATTACTATCGACTATTACAGGTACTTGTTTTTGACCTGATAATTTAAAGATTTCAAATTGGCCTATGCCAGGTGTTACTTCTTCAACTCGATATTGTAGTTTTTTTGCATGAAGAGCCATTCTTGTTTTTAAACAAAAAGCACTATGCCTAAATTGATATAATGTAATCATGCTGTTTCATGTTTGTTAAAACTTAGCTAAAAAAGTAATCTATTTGTGGAGCTGATGGGCGAATTTTTCTCTAATGTAGCGAGATATCCAAAGTATTTGATATCTATCATTGTTGGGGGACTTGTTGCTTTGCTTGAACCTTTATTCAAGAATAGATCAAATCCACTCACAATAGTAGGTTTGATATCTTCTGTCTTAAGTGCTTTCATAACTGTTTATTTTGTCTTGCAAGCGATGACAAACCCAATAAATTTATAACCATAATGCCAAATAATTACCGTCTTGCAAAAGTTTCTTCTCTTTTGAAGAAAGAAATAACCCTTATTTTGCAGAATGATTTGGAAAATGATCTTATTAGAGATCATTTCGTAAATATTTCTAAGATTGATTTATCAGGTGATTTGCAACACTGTAAAATTTATATAACTTCAACTGCTGAAGAGAAAGTAAGGAAAGAGATTGTGGAAAACTTGAATACTGCTAAAAGCTCTATAAGGCATAGTTTAGGTAAAAGAATTGAGATGAGAAGAGTTCCAGAGATAATTTTTAAAGACGATGTTGTTCTTGATAAAGGATTATCAGTCTTGAAACTTCTCGATGAATTAAAAAATAAAAAATCAAAATAATAATGTTGAGGAAAAGGATGCCAAAAGTTGATCTACCCCTTGATCAAAGAAATATAATTATTACTCGATCAAAAGAAGGGATATTGGATATAAAAAAGATTTTCACAAGCAAGGGCGCTAATGTATTTGATTTGCCTGCAATAAGTATTGGTGATCCTGATGATTTGAATCCTCTTGACGAAGCATTAAATCAAATAAATGATTTTCATTGGATTATTTTTTCCAGTAGTAATGGGATCAAATTTGTGGATAAAAGACTTAGATACTTTAATAGTTCATTAAAAGAATGTTCTAAAAAAACAAAAATCGCCGTAGTCGGAGAAAAAACCTCAAAAACTCTTGATGATTTCGGGATTAAGGCTGATTTCATACCTCCAGAATTTGTTGCTGAAAGTTTAATTGATAATTTCCCAGTATCTGGTTATGGACTTCGAGTTTTTGTACCAAGAGTTCAGACAGGTGGTAGGGATCTAATTGCAGATCAATTTAGAAAGGCTGGTGCTCGTGTATTTGAGGTTGCTGCATATGAAACTAGATGTCCTGACTCAATTCCGGAAGAAACAATTGATATTATTTCTAATCGAAAAGTAGATGCAATTATTTTCTCAAGCGGTAAAACCGTAGTAAATGCTGCTTTTTTACTAGAAAAAAAACTTGGTAAACAATGGTTAGATTATTTTGATCAGATTAAGTTGTTATCTATTGGACCTCAGACAACAAAAATATGTAACAAGATTTTTGGAAGAGTTGATAGTCAGGCACAAAAATATACCTTTGAAGGACTGCTAGATCTGGCAATTAATATTTTTAGTTAGAAAAATTTTTTGAATAGTTCTTTTCAACTAAATCTTTGAACCTATCAATATTGGCCTGTAATTCGTTTGTTACCATTTTGCCTAAGATATTTTCTTCCATAAACCGTGCAATCATTTTAGGTAGCTCATAAGTTATTGCTAAATTTACTGTTGTGATTTGATCAGTTTTACTTTCGAAAATTACTGATCCCTCAGTTGGTAAACCTCCTATTGATTTCCATTTAAGTTTGCTTTTTTCAACCCTTTCTGTAATTTGAGCTTTCCATTTAAATCTAAAGCCATTTGCAGCTAAAGTCCATTCTGTTAAATCTGGTAACGTATTAGTTTCTTCGTCAACTGTTTTTACAGATTCAATCCAGCTCATCCATTGTGACATTGAGTCTAAATCACTCCATGTGTCCCATACATTTTCAAGAGGCGCATTAACAACTGTTATTACGTCATGTTTTAGCCAAGTACCCATAAATTAACTTACTGCAAGATTTTTTGCTAATTCGGCTTTCTTCTCTAAAATTGCGGCAGCAGCTAAATGACCACTCATTGTAGCTCCCTCCATAGAGTCTATATAATCTTGTTTTGTATAACTACCGGCCATGAAGAAATTAGATATAGATGTTTTTTGATCGGGTCTGAAAGGTTCCATACCGGGAGCTTCTCTATAGAGTGATTGTGGAATTTGTACCACGTTACTCCAAAGCAATTTAAGGTTTTTTGAGGATGGGAATAGACAGCGAACCTCTTTATCAATTTCTTTTGTAATTCTTTCTGTGGATCTTCCCATCCATCTATCGCCAGGAGTTAAAACACATTGGAGAAGCGATCCCATATCTTTTTTTCTATAGTCTGCTGGACTTGCTAGTGCTAAATCAGCAAAACAACTGAAAGAGGCATCAGCAGAATAAAGAAGGTTATCTAGTCCAATCGGTTCGTTTCCAGTATTATCTTTTTGTAATTCAGTAACCCAACCGTCATATCTTAATTGGATTGTGGCAACAGCTACAGCTCTAAGTTTTTTTAAACCTTCAAATTCTTTAAATTGAAACCATTCTTTTGGAATTATTTTTTTTATTCCAGGAACATCACAGGCAGCTAGAAATTTATCTGCAAACACTGCCTTAATTCCTTCAGGAGAAGATATTTTTAATTGATTTACCGAATAAGAGGAAGATTCCTTTTCATAAATGATTTCTTCTACCTTATGGTTTAGATGTATTTTTGCTCCTTTATTTGTGATGTAGTCGACTATAGGTTGCGTTAACCACTTATGTGGGGAACCTTTTAAAAGATTAAGTTTTGAGGCTTCTGTTTTTGAAGCAAACATCATGAATATAGTTAGCATGCATCTTGCTGAAATATCTTTGCAATTAATAAAACCTAATGCATATGCGATGGGATCCCACATCCTTTCTAAACTTTTTTCACTTCCTCCATGGTTTAAAAACCATTCTTTAAAACTAATTCTATCTAGATCTCTAATTATTTTCATTGCGCCTTCATAGTCTATCAATCCTCTAACGATTGGACTTGTCCCTAGAGCTAAGGCATTTCTGAACTTGTCTACCCAAGTAAGTTGTTCGGTGGTAAAAAAAGCTTTAAGTCCGTTAAATGGAGCACCTAAAAGGAATCTGAAGTCTAACGATTTTAAATTACCACCATTATTGATAAATAGATGAGTATGATCTTTCGGGAGTAAATTGTCTAGAGCTCCCACTTTTTTCATTAATTTAAAAAGATTTGCATAATTGTAAAAAAATACATGTAAACCCATTTCTATGTGGTTGCCATCCTTATCTTCCCAACTTCCTACTTTACCTCCCCAAAATGACCTGCTCTCGTAAATTTCTACTTCGTGGCCTTCATCAACTAAATTGACTGCTGCTGTAAGACCAGCTAATCCAGAACCAACTATTGCAATTTTCACTTTTTCTTAGAATTATAACAAATCAAGTTTGGATAACGTTTGTTCTATGCATCCTATCGATTAAGTTTTTATATTATAAATAGTAGAAATCCCTCGTTTATGGAAAATGTAGAAGTTAAACAGGAAATTAAAAATTCTGATGATGGCAAAGGTATCTTAATTACGAATGATGCTATAGAACAAATTTCAAATTTATTGAAGGGCCAAAGTGATAAAAAAGCACTAAGGGTAGGAGTAAGATCTGGCGGTTGTAGTGGGATGAGTTATACGATGGATTTTATAGGAACTGATCAAATAAATACCGATGATAAAGTTTATGATTATTCATTAAAAGCTGATCAAAGCTTTCAAGTTGTTTGTGATCCTAAAAGTCTTTTATATATTTATGGAATGCAGTTAGATTTTAGTAAGGAATTAATTGGAGGTGGCTTTAATTTTGTAAATCCCAATGCCTCTCAAACTTGCGGTTGTGGAAGCTCTTTTGCAGTTTAATAAATAATGAATAACGAAATTAATCCCATCGAAGAGGATTTTAATGCAGCTTTATCAAGATATAAAGCAGGGCAAGATTTAATTCCAATTGTTCAAGATTTTCAAAAAATTATACAGCAAATTCCAAATCATTTTGCTGCTTGGACTTGTTTATCATGGCTTCAATTACTTTTGAAAAATAATGAAGAAGCTTTGTTAGCTGCCAGACAAGCTGTTCGATTAAATCAGCAAGATCCACAAGCAAGAATGAATTTGTCTTTATCTCTTTTGGCTACCAATAATAAAGGTGTTAGGGATCATATTGAGTTAATAAAAAAAATGTCTATGATGATGCCAGATGTGAAAAGTGAGTTGAAAGAATCTGTTGAAGACGGATTAAGTAGATATCCAGATTGGCCTGAGTTAACCAAAGTAAAAAAATGGTTGGAATTTTAAATTGTTTAAGATTTTAATTTTAAGTAATGGGCATGGAGAAGATCTATCTGGCAGTCTAATAGCTAAACAATTCGTAAAAAGTGGTTATTCTATTCATGCTTTGCCAATTGTTGGTATGGGAAACCATTACGAAAAAGAAAAAATTAAGATTATCGGTAAAACTAAGGAATTTAGAACTGGAGGAATTGGTTATAATTCTTTTAAGGGAAGACTTACTGAGATATTAGGAGGAGAAATATTTTATCTTCTAAAAAGATTATATTTAACTTTTAAAATAAGAAAAAAATATGATTATTTTTTTGTAGTTGGAGATATTGTGCCAATTTTTTTTGCATGGGTTTGTAAGAAAGATTTTTTTACATATCTAGTTGCTTATTCCAGCCATTATGAAGGGAAGTTGAAATTACCATGGCCTTCTAAATTTTTCTTGCTCTCACAAAAAGCAAAAAAAATATATACGAGAGATTCCCTTACAGCTAATGATTTAACATTGCAATTAAAAAAGAAAGTGTCTTTTTTAGGCAACCCATTTATGGATAAGTTTTTTCCTAGAAACAAAGAATTAAATAAAGATGAATTTAGTGTTGGATTATTTCCAGGAAGTAGATTCCCTGAGATTTTAGATAATTTTGTTTTGATTTTAGAGGTATTAGAGGCATTGTCAGATTTAAGATATTTTCAAAAAATTCAGTTTAATTTTGCAATAGTTAATACTCTATCTTCATCAAAAATAAAGGAGATATTTCAAAAAAGAGGATGGTTAAAAATAGAAAATATTAAAGATAATAATCTCTTGAAATTCCAATATAAATTTTTAGAAGTGAATATATATTGGAATAATTTTGACAAAATATTATTGAAAAGTAGATGCTGTATTAGCATGGCAGGAACAGCAGCAGAGCAAGCGATTGGATTAGGAAAACCGGTTATTCAGATTGAAGGTAAAGGTCCACAATTTACAAAAAATTTTGCAGAAGCTCAAAGACGTTTGCTTGGAAAATATGTTTTTTGTGCCAGTAATTATAAAGACAAAAATGATCAAATCAATCAGACAATTAAATTGATCATAAAAATAATATACCTTATACAGCTAAATAAGAAGTTTATGATCTCATGTAATGAAAATGCTAAAAAAAGACTGGGTGAAAACAAAGCTTGTCTTAAAATGGTTGATGATATGAAAATTGTTATAAAAAATGACTAAGGAGAATAATCAAAATAAATTAAAACAAATTATCGATAATTTGTTATTAATAAATTTATTTACAGTCATTTTTTTTGCAATATTTTTTATTTTTGCAATCATCATGCAATTTAATGGGATATTTATTTTTATTAATTTTATTCAGATAGTTTGGAATCCTCTTGTAGTTCCATTGATAACAATTCTTATTATTGGTGCTTTAGTAAACGGTATTAATTCTTGGTGGAGGCGTAAATTGCTTTCTCAAGAAGAGGATATTTAAAATTATAATTTTTGATTTTACTGCTAATTACTTTTTGTCCTTCTAAAACAACTTTCGCTCCATCTCCTAACAATATTTTTAAAACCGCTCCAGGCACTGGCAGTAAATTAGGTCTATTCAGACATTTGCCTAAAGTCTGAGAAAATTCTCTCATTAATACTGGATTTGGTGCAACAGCATTAAATACTCCCGAATACTTTTTATCAACTAATGCTTGAATAATTAATGCACATAAATCAGTTCTATGAATCCAACTCATCCATTGCTTACCATCTCCAATTGGTCCACCTAATCCAACTTTAAATATAGGGAGCATTTTCCCTAATGCTCCGCCGTCTTTCTCTAGAACAATTCCAATTCTAAAAATAACTAACCTTGAGAAAAATGGTTTTTCAGCGGCGACCGCTTCCCATTTTTTGCAAAGATTAGATAAAAAGTCTTTTCCTCCAAGACTATTTTCAGTGAATTCACTAGACAAACTTGTACCGTAATAACCTATAGCTGATCCATTTATAATAACTTTTGGGTTTATTTTTAAATTTTTAAGGGTCTTCATCATAAATTTCGTGGTGTTAATACGACTATTTTCTATCTCCTGTTTTTGTTCAGAAGTCCATTTTTTTTCTGCTATGGGTTCTCCCATCAAGTTAATAATTCCATCTGTTTCTTTTAAAATATTTAAAAGATTTTCGTTATTCCAGTTTTTTTCTTTTGATAAATCTATTTGAAAAAATTTAAACTTATTGAAATCTAAATCAAGCTTTAATTTACTAATGGGTTTTCTACTTACAATGTATATTTCGTGATTTTCCTTGAGTAGTGTTGGTACTAATTCTTTACCAACAAATCCAGTGCAGCCAAGTAGTAAAAGACGCATATCTTATAGATGTTTATCATTTAAGGCTATTAAATTTTTTAGACGTTTGTAATTATTATTCCGGTAACAATTTTTTTCAATAGTTTTCAAACAAGTTTTTGTATAATGAGTTTCAAATAACTTTCTTGAAATTATTATGACAGATTCTATTCCAAAGCAACCTCTCAAGAAAGGAAGCTTAGTTTTTGTCGATAGAGAAAATTATATAAAAAGTATCGAAGCGCTAGCCAGTGATGATGATCTACCTAATTATGTCTTTGAAGGTCCTGGAGAGATTCTTTCAGTAAAAGACGAATATGCTCAGGTTCGATGGCGCAGACCTGTTCCAGATGTTTGGTTTAAATTAGATCAACTTAAAGAATATACTCAATAAATTTTTATATCTAAAAGTTTTTATTTTTTTTCTCTATAGACATCTTTGATTGTATTCTTTTTGCTTCTTTGATCATTTCTTTGCCATCAAATAAGTAACTATCTACGTATCCTTGTGTATATCTATCAAATTCTGATAGCGCATCTTTAACTTGTGAAAAACAATGATAAAGATCGAGTCCTAAAGCTGAAATAGACTTTGGAACTATTTTTTTGTTATAAATTTTTTCAACTTTTTCTATTTTCTTTTGTGAAAGCATTATGTAACTGCAAAAATTTTCCATTAGTTGGTCATCATATGGATCTGCAGATAATTCTTTTATTTCATTATTCAAAGGTTTAATGATTTGACTAATTAATCTATTTATCGGACTATAAATTTCTTTAATCCATGTTTCAACTTCTTTGTCCTTAATCGAAGAATTATATTTTTTTGAATTAAATTTCTCTTCCCAATTTTCATTTAATGAATCAAATGATGAACTGGAAGAGAAAAAACTGCTATCGTAAATTTTCTTTTTGATAGGGTCATTTAGAGTTTCCCAAGCATTTTGTATTGCAAGAAATCGTTCTTTCTTGCCGCCTGCATCAGGATGATGTTGTTTCACTAAAGAGCGATATGAAGATTTAATTTCACTTCGGGTTGCATTTTTTTTGAGACCTAATTCTTCATATAAATTTTTTCCCATTTTTATAATTTATGCATTAAAGATAACCATCTTTTCTGGCTTGAATTGAGGTATTAGATTCAAACATTGCTGTTGATAAATATCTTTCTCCAAAACTTGGAAGAATAACTATCAATCTTTTATTCATTAGTTCTTTTCTTTTGCCGATTTTTATTGTTGCTGCTAAAGCTGCACCGCTGCTGATGCCAGACAAAAGGCCTTCCAATCTAGCTAATAAACGCCCATAATAAAAAGCTTCATCGTCATCTATTTTTATAATTTCATCAATTAATTTAGTATTAAGTACCTTCGGTACGAAACCCGCTCCAATTCCTTGAATCGAATGAGGTCCTGCTTTTTCTCCAGAAATCACAGCACTTTTTTTGGGCTCTACGGCATAAATTTTACAATTTGGATTAACTTTTTTCAAAAAACGTGCACAACCAGTAATTGTTCCTCCTGTGCCTACTCCTGTAACTAGTCCATCTAAATTGTTATTGGATTGGGACCATATTTCTTTGGCCGTTGTTTTTTCATGAATATCGGGATTAGCAAAGTTTTCAAACTGATTAAATTGATAGCTATTTGCAATGTTTAAAGACAACTCATTAGCTAAATCTAAAGCTCCTTTCATTCCGTCTTTCCCCGGTGTTAGTTGTAATTCAGCTCCATATGCTCTCAACATTGCCCTTCTCTCAATACTCATCGTATCCGGCATAGTTAATATCAATTTATAGCCTTTTGCTGCAGCAACCATTGCTAATGCGATGCCAGTATTTCCACTAGTTGCTTCAATTAATGTTGTTTTATCTGGTGTTATCAATCCTTCTTCTTCAGCTTTACATAACATTGAATAAGCGATCCGATCCTTGACGGACGCTGATGGATTGAAACTTTCTAGTTTGGCTATTATTTCTGGATAACAATCAAAATACTTTCTGATTCGATTTAATTTAACTAATGGGGTATTTCCAACTAGAGAAGTTATATCATTTGCTATTTCCATGAAATTATTTTTAAAATGCAAAATAAAATCTCCTATTTACATAATAATTGCATTTAAAGATCTTTTATATAATTTTCTCAAAAGAATTTAATTTAAATAACTTCCTGCGAAAAAATATTTAGTAATATAAGAGGTAGTTTTTATTTTGGTTATGTATTCATTGGAACTAAGTCTGAGATATTCACCTTTTCCACTTTCAATTCAGAAGAAAGAATTTGGTGATGTTAAAAGAATTTATGATGAAATAAAAAGTTCTATGAATGAAACTTTAGAATCCTCAAACTTGATCGAATTAAGTTGTGACAAAGTGCAAGATAAGTTAATTGCTGTCAGAGCTAAAGAAATTATTTCTGTTCAGATTTATGAAAAATCCTCAGTAGCAGGAGGAGCTAAAAGACCAGGGTTTTCTCTCAACATAGATTGATAGAATTAATGCGAGATTCCCTAGAAAATGAAATACCTCATATTAAATTTAAAGATGTTTCTTTTTCTTATCCTGGAGAAAAAGAAAATTTAATTTTTAAATGTAACTTCTCAATAAAAAACCCTGGACTTTGGATGGTAGTAGGTAAAAACGGGAGCGGAAAAAGTACTCTTTTAAAATTAATTAATGGAATAATCAAACCCAAAAATGGTTTCATTGACTCTAATGCAAATATTGGCATGGTGTTTCAAAACCCTGATCATCAAATATTGATGCCAAATTGTAAGAGTGAACTTCTTATTAATATTAATCAGAATATAAGTCAAAATGAAATTAATAAAAAAATTGAATATGTGCTTGATCAGGTAGGAATGAATGGTTTTGAAAAAAGGCCAGTTCATACTTTGAGCGGTGGACAAAAACAACGCTTAACTATTGCATGCGCTCTGATTAGTAATAGAAATTTTCTTCTTTTAGATGAGCCTACAGCGTTACTTGATCAAACCAGCCAATTAAAAGTTTTACAAACTATTAAAAATCTTACAAGTGACCATAAAAAACCTTTATCAGCTTTGTGGATTACTCATCGTTATGAAGAATTAACTTATGCTGATGCAGTAGCAGAGTTGAAAAATGGTTTTTTATCTAATTGGCAAGAACCATCAAAATTTCAATATAATTAACTCCTGTACTTGTCATAAGGTACTTTAAAGAGCTAAATTCATCTTATATTCCTCGGTAGCTCAGCGGTAGAGCGATCGACTGTTAATCGATTGGTCGCAGGTTCGAATCCCGCCCGGGGAGTTCAATAATTCCTTCTAAAAAGATATAGAGATCTTCGGGTCTCTTTTTTACTGCAATTATGAGAATACAGATTAATTAACATCAATAGCGGCTTAAAACTTACTGTAAATTCTGAAAAATGTTCGCTAAATGTTCGCTATCCAGGAAATAAATGTTCGCTATGAATTATCTTTTGGTTAAATGTAAGTGAAAAAGTTTTTGAAAATATCGGTTTTTAATCAATCGTATATCCCCATACATCTTTGAAAATCTATTTTTCTTTTATGGTGTTTGCAAGACTCCGACAAATATTTACTCTCCCCGCTATTTTTACTTACTACACCATACTTACCCATTTTTTTTGCAGCTACGCAGGTCAGCGCATTTGGGCGTATTCGATTTTCAGAATTCCAATCCATTCTTGAATCTGGATCAGAACTTTTACAAAGTACCTCTGGGAAATCAATTACATATCTTGATCCTGCTATATCAGTTTTAATTGCTGCACCCACGCAATAAGTAAAAGTTTCAGAGCTGTAGTTATCTAGTATTCTCATCGTCCAAGTATTATCTCGACAACTAACACTATTTTCTTTAAAAAGGTATTTATTTCCTCTACCATCGGTGACCGTGGTTCCTTTTTCTTCTTCAAATGAACCTATATCGTATTCAGAAATAAAATATATTGCACAAGCTCCAAAAAATAAAACTGAAAAAGAATACTCAAAAAATTTTTTCATCTTTTTTTAGAGAAAAGCTATTTTCTTCGCAATTTTATATCATTTTAAAATTTTTAAGAAAAGTTGTTAGCAAATTACTTGATTTATTTTTTAAATAGATCCTGTATTACATATATATCTTCAGCTTTTGGATATTTTTGCTGAAAAACCTTTATTGCATGGTTGGGAGAGATCGCAAAAAGATTAATATTAACTCTATATTCATCAACTAAGCCTGAAATTAAAAACTTTTTCATTATTCCTCAATTTCCTTTATAACAATATTAATTTGTTCGCTAAATGTTCGCTATGCATCAATTCGTTCTCGGCATAACTAGGCATATGTAGGCATATCAAGGCATATGATTTATTAATTTAGTCCCGCCCGGGGAGTTTATAAATTCCAAAAAGTTTTCCTAAGTTACCCTAAAAAGGTGATTTTTTTTATTTCTTTGCCCTTATTTTTATCAAATAGTGGTTATCCGAAGATATAATCAAATATATTTGATATATTATTAATAACAGTATATAGAACACTAAGAATGATCATAATTTATTCAAAATACTTAATTTTAGGAAATTTAAAAATAATTTTTAAAGAACAGTAATTAGAACATTTACTAAGTTCTCAACAAAAATGAAAAAAAAATAGCTCTTTGATTGATTTTCATTTTTTAAAATTAAGAAATATTTTTGTTTATATCGTTTGAATTACTACACCATTCAGGAAAATCTAGTCATCCCACATATCCTTTTTCTCTTGCTCCAAATTATTTCTTTCAAGTAATTCTATTCTTTGCTTCTGAGAATCTATTTCTGTTTTAATTACGTTTTTATCGTCAATGTATTTTGTTTGTATTTCTAAGATATTTATTTCAAATTGTTCTCCAAAAAAATCTGACATTTCTCTCCATGCTTCCATTTCCTCTTCTTTGCCAATAGTATCGTTTATCTGATGAGAAATAATTTCTAATACATATTGTTTTAGTTCTTGATGACTCATCGATTCAACTTTCTTTTGAATGTAAAGTTCTTTAAGACTTTCTAGTTGTTTTTTTGATAAATCAGAATAAATAATAGACTTCTTTTTCATAGATATTTAAATTTTTTTTAATATAGACAGAATTATGAGTTAAAACATTTTGGAGAAATTAAAAATTTTAAATTTAGTTAATTCCTATTTGAAAATTGAAAATCTGTATTTAATTCAAGTTTTCCAAAACATATAAATAATTGGAATCTGTATTAGATATTATTCCAAATAGACCATTTTTTGTTTCTAATAATCCTTTGATTATTAAGAAAAGGTAAATAGAATCGAAAGAAATTATAAAATTTCAACTTTTTTAAAATTTGTAATTTCTATCGAATCGCTTGTTATCACTAATTTATTTGATAAATCTAGTTGATAAAATTGTTTACAGTAATTCAGCAATCTTTGTAAATTCTTGAGAGAATCGTAATACCAAAACTTAATTTTAATTTAATAGTTCATAAATATGAAAATTTCAATCCTTCTAATTGAAGACGATCGTGATATGCGTGATTTGGTGGCTAGGCATTTAGAACATTCTGGTTTCGATGTCCAAAAAGCTGAAGATGGAATTAAAGGACAAGCATTAGCTCTTCAGTATTCACCAGATTTAATACTTTTGGATTTAATGTTACCAAGTGTTGATGGTTTAACTTTATGCCAGCGACTAAGACGAGATGAGAGAACTTCAAATATACCAATTTTGATGATAACTGCGTTAGGTGGCCTTAAAGATAAAGTTACTGGCTTTAATTCTGGGGCAGATGATTACATTACTAAACCATTTGATTTAGAAGAATTATATGTACGCATAAAAGCCTTATTAAGAAGAACCAATAGAGCACAATTAAATTCTAGTAACCAGCAAGAAATATTAAATTATGGCCCTTTAACCCTTGTTCCGGAAAGATTTGAAGCTATATGGTTCGAATCTCCTGTTAGGTTAACGCATCTTGAATTTGAACTTCTTCATTGTCTTTTGCAGAGACATGGTCAAACTGTATCGCCAGCATTAATTCTTAAAGAAGTATGGGGATACGAACCTGATGATGATATTGAGACAATAAGAGTTCATATTAGACACTTACGAACTAAACTTGAACCCGATCCACGCAAACCTATTTATATAAAAACTGTATACGGTGCTGGATATTGTCTTGAGTTACCTATTGGTTCTCAAGTAGAAACTGCTAGGCAAGAGTTCATTCAAGCAAGAAATCCCGACTTGATAAATTCTGCAGTAGATTAATTTAATATATCTTCCATTGAAATTTTTAAAAAAGCTATTTCCCATGCCAACCTTGGTTGAATATTTTTTCTTAAGAGGTATTTCAAATTTTCAAGTTTTTTAACTAAACTGACATTTTTTGTTTTTCTCCACCACATTGTTTGAATTAAATTTACTAAACAAATCTGTTGAAAAACTTCTAATTTTTCAGATATTGATTTAGATATTTCTAAAATTTCCAGACTATTTTTAATTGGAGAATCCAATTTATTTATAATTTCATCTGAAAAATCATTCCAAATTTCAATATTTTTCAATAATTGATTTGGAGATCCATTTGCAGAATTTATTAAATCTTGAAATTTTAATTTTGTATTAATTTTTAATTTAGAAGTATCTAAATATTCTTTTAAAATTGACTTTATTTGTTTACTAGAAAAAGATCGGAATCTGACGATTTGACATCTTGAGATGATGGTATCTAAGAGAAGGTTTAATTTAGATGTTAGTAAAATAAAAATGCCGTTACTAGGTTCTTCTAAGGTTTTTAAAAGGCAATTTGAGGCTGCTTCGTTTAAGAGGTGTGCATCAATAATCAAAACAATTTTTTTTTCTGAATTTATTGATTTTTGACTAAGAAAAGTTTTGATATTTCGTATTTGAGCAATTTTAATAATCTCAGATCCACTTTTTATTGTTTTTTCAAGATCGAAACTTCCTGAACTCTTTGTTGCCAAAAGAGAATCAGGTTTAATAATTAAAAAATCAGGATGGTTATTGTTTGTAATTCTCTCTTCAATATTTTCGCTTGGGGAAGACTGTTTGAAAATCTCTTTTATAAATTGAAGAGCAGTTTGCTTTTTGCCTAATCCTTCAGCGCCATAAAATATATAACCATTAGCCAATGATTTGTTTTTAATTATGTTCTTAAGAAAGGTATTGATTTCTTCATTCAAGGAAGAATTAATATTTTTAACCTCAATCATTTGTTAATAGAAAAATTGTTTAGCAAAGTCTCTTTAATTTGATTAGAAATAGTTTTAATATTTTGTGAAGCAGATATTACTTTCCAGTTTTTTTGTTTGGCAATTAATTTGAATCCTTCATTTACTTTTTCTAAAAATTCAATACCTTCTGATTCTATTCTATCTGGAATTTCATTTTTTCTTCGGAATATACTCTCTTCTGGAGAAATTTCTAAGAAGAAAGTGAGATCTGGATATGCTCCTTGACACACAATAGATTCAATATTTTTAATTATTTCTAAATTTATATTTCTTCCATAACCTTGATAAGCCAGTGTGGAATCTGAAAATCTATCACTTATTACCCAATCATTGTTATTTAAAGCAGGTGAAATAATTTTGGAAATATGTTCAGCTCTATCTGCTGAATAAAGCAATAATTCTGCAAGAGATGAAGGCTTGTTATTTTCATTATTATCAAGAATCAGTCCTCTAAGTTTTTTTCCTAAAAGACTGCCTCCAGGCTCTCTAGTTGTGATTAATTTAGACCCTTTCTTTATTAGACCACTATTAGGAAGCCATTTAGATAGTTCATCTATTTGGGTAGTTTTACCACATCCATCAATACCCTCAATAACGATAAATTTTCCTTTCATTTAATCTAAAGATAAAGCGTTAATTACAACTGTAATAGAGCTAATAGCCATCAATAATGCTGCTATTGATGGAGTAAGAAGAATTCCGTATTTAGGGAATAAAATGCCGGCGGCTAAAGGTATAGCTAGTAAGTTGTAACCAAAAGCCCATATTAGATTTTGCTTTATTTTTCTTATAGTTTTTTTTGAAAGATTTAAGGCGTAGGGTAATCCATTTAGTTGATCTCCCATTAATACTACATCTGCATTTGCCTTGGCTATTTGAGTCCCTGATCCTACCGCAATTCCTAAGTCTGAGAATGCTAAGGCTGGAACATCATTAATACCATCACCAATCATTGCAACTTTATTATTAATTTTTAAATTTTCTATAGTCTTTAGCTTCATTTCAGGAAGAAGATCCCATTTAACTTCTGTTTCTTTACAACCAATTTTTTTTGCTAAAGCTAAAACTGTTTGTTTCCTGTCGCCACTTAAAATGTTAACTTTAAATTTGTTTTCTCTCAAATTTTGAACTGTTTTAATTGAATCATCTCTTAGTAAATCTCCTAGCAAAATATAGCCTAGTAACTTATCTTTGATACTTACTCCAATGATAGTGTTCGTTTTTGTTTCTTCATTTTCAATGACTTTTTTTGCATCATTATCAATAATTATTCCTTTGCTTATTAGCCATTCAATATTTCCAATATTAATAAGTCCATCAATTGACTCAAGTTCTCCAGAAATACCTCGCCCTGAATGAGTGAAAATTTTTTTTATTGGAAATAAACTTAAATTTTTGTTTTTTGCCTCTTGAATTAAGGCATCTGCGATTGGATGTCTGCTTTCCTTTTCTAAACTGGCAGCTATTTTTAATAAAAATGAATGATCATCATTATTTTTGTAATCAACAATGAACGGCTTACCTTTTGTTAGAGTACCTGTCTTGTCAAAAATAATGTGATTAATTTTTGAAGCCATCTCTATTTTATCCCCGCCTTTAAATAAAACCCCTTTTTTTGCTGCTTTACCTGATGCGACAGTGATTACAGTTGGGGTGGCTAAACCTAATGCACAAGGACAAGCTATCACTAAAACGGCAATTGACAATTGAATTGCTAAACTCAGGAAATTTTCAGCATTACTACCAAGCGAACTATGAAGTGTATGGCTTGAGTGAGTGATTAATTCATTATTATGAATTAATAAATCAGGCCATATATTTCTTGCCCCCTTCCACCAAAAGAAGAAGGTTAGAGTAGCAAAAATTAGTACAAAGTAAGTAAATTTACCTGCAACTTCATCAGCAATTCCTTGAATGCGAGGTTTTCTAGCATTTACTGACTCAATAAGATTTACTAGTTTTGCAAGAGAAGAATCTCCCCCGACCTTTTGTACTTTAAGTCTAAGAGTTGAATTAAGATTTAAAGACCCACTAGATAGATTTTCGCCTTCTTTTACTTCTACAGGTTTGGATTCTCCAGTAATATGTGAAACATCAACATACGAATTACCTCGGCTAACAATGCAGTCAGCAGGTACTCGGTCTCCTGCTAAAACTTGAATCTCTTGATTAGGTCTTAAAGTGTTCACTCTTATTGACTTTATTTGATTGTCTTCTGTGTATAGATTTGCCATTTCAGGTTGAAGATCTAATAATTCTCCAATGGATGAACCAGTTTGATATCTTGCTCTTTCTTCTAAATAACGCCCAATAAGTATGAAGCCTAAAAGCATAACTGGCTCATTAAAAAAACAAGGAAAACCAGTGGCAGGAAATATTAAGGATAGAAGACTTGTTGTATATGCGCTAATTACTCCAAGGGCTACTAAAGAATCCATATCGGGATGGTTCTTAATAAATGATTTCAATCCATTAATAATTATTCCTCTGCCAGGAAATAATAGAGCTAACGTTGCTAATGAAGCGTGAAAAAATATATTACCTAATATTGGAAAATTTATATATCTTCCTTCTGCCAGATGACCTAATCCTGAAAATAATAGAAGTAATAGTGCAAAAGTTAGTTTTTTCCATTGATTATTCCACTTCTTTTTTTTTTCTAATTCTGCTTTATTTATTTTTTTTGAAAAATCATTTATGTAAATCTTTGATGGGAAACCATTCTCTTTTAGATTTTCGAGAACTGATTCTATTTCAATATGTTTCTGGGTAATTTCAAAATAAGCACTTTCAGTAAGCAAGTTTACAGAAACATTTTCAATACCTTCAGAATTATTCAATATTTTTTCAACAGTACTAACACAACCTCCGCATTTCATTCCTGTAACGCTTAATTGAATGCTCTCCATATTTTTCACGATAGAAGCAAATTAATGCTTGTCTTTATTTTTAACTATAATAATAAATGTAATAGACTTTTTAAATAGTTATTTTTTAAATTACTATATTAATTTTATTAGATTTTGAAGAGTGCCTAGTAATCAAAACAGAGACAATTTTATTGATAAAGCTTTTACTGTAATTGCTGAATCTATTGTAAAAATAATGCCTATCGCTGAGAAAGAAAAAAAGGCATACATTTATTATAGAGATGGTTTAGCTGCACAAAATAATGGGGATTATTCGGAAGCATTAGAGTATTACAAAGAGAGCTTACTGCTTGAAGAAAATAAAATTGACAGAGGTGAGACATTAAAAAATATGGCAATTATATATATGAGTAACGGTGAAGAGGATTTGTCTATTGAAACTTATGAAAAAGCATTAGTAGAAAATCCCAAACAGCCATCATGCTTGAAAAATATAGGTTTAATTTATGAAAAAAGGGGAAGATATGCTGAGCAAAATGGTGATTTAGATCAGAGAGATATTTGGTTTGATAAAGCTGCTGAAGTCTGGTCTAAAGCAGTGAGACTTTATCCAGGTGGGTATCTAGATATTGAGAATTGGCTGAAAAACTCAGGCAGAAGCTCAATTGATATGTACCTTTGATTTTTTTATTTTGAAAAAGAATAATCAACAGCTTCTTTAATATTGGATATCTCTTTGATATTTATTAAATTTTGAAAATTATTATTTAGTTCCTCCTCTAGTTTTGGCACTACGATATTTTTGATCCCTAGTCTTACAGCTTCTTCTATCTTTATCCGAAGGTTTTTCGATTTTCTAACCTGACCGCTCAAACCCAATTCCCCAATAAATGAGCTATTTGCCAAAGGAGGAATATTTTTCAAACTTGATAAAATTGATATTGCTACACCTAAGTCAGATGATGGATCATTAATCTCAAAACCCCCACCAGTAGCTATATAACAATCAAATTCAGATAATTTTATCCCTACGTGTTTTTCAATAACAGCTAGAATTTGATGTAATCTATTTATGCTTACTCCAGTTGTAGTACGTCTTGGATTACTGTAGAAAGTTTTATTTACCAGTGCTTGTATATCAACTGCTAATGGTCGAGTGCCTTCATTTGTAATAGTAGTTGTTACACCTGAAATGTTTTCTTTATTTGTAAAAATTGAACTTGGGTTTTTTATCTCTCGTAAACCCTCTTCAAGCATTTCAAAAATTCCAATCTCGAAGGTCGATCCAAATCGATTTTTTATACTTCTTAGTAATCTATGTGAGGAAATATTATCTCCTTCAAAGTTTATTACCGTATCAACTAAATGTTCTAGAGTTTTAGGACCAGCTAAAGCACCATCTTTGGTTACATGACCAATTATTAGAAGAGCAATATTATTGTCTTTTGCAAGATTTTGCAATTCAGTTGAACATTCTCTAACTTGAGAAACCGATCCTGGAGAACTTTGCATTTCATGATTATGGATGGCTTGGATACTATCAATAATTGCGAAACTTGGATTTACACGTTTGATCTCTTCAATAATTAGGGATAAATTGGTTTCTGCAAAAATTTGTAAATCAAAACTATTTTGATTTAATCTTTCCCATCTAATTTTTACTTGTTCTAAAGATTCTTCTGCAGTTATGTATAAAACTTTCTCATTAAGAGATATTTTTCCTGCTGTTTGAAGAACTATTGTGCTTTTACCTATTCCAGGTTCTCCTCCTAGTAAAATAACCGATCCAGGTACTATCCCACCTCCAAGCACTCGATCAAATTCTCTAAAACCACTTGTAAATCTTGATATTTTTTTTGGTGAAATCTCGTTAAAAGGCAAAGATTTTTTATTATTTTTTATATTTTTTATTTCTTGATATTTAGATCTCTTACTTTTTATTTCTTCAACAATGGAATTCCATGAGTTGCAATTTAGACATCTACCAAAGTATTGAGAAGTTTCAGATCCGCAATTCTGACAAATAAAAGTAGATAATTTGCTAGACATTTAGTCTCTGAATTAAGTAATGGAACTAGAATGTTTGGGATTTTGCCCCTCTACAAGTTAGATTAGGTTAATAATAAATTCTCTTACTGATTAGCTAATAGAAACAAATGGCTCTATCTAGTCAAACTAAAGAAACTATACTTGTCGCAGATGACGAGGCAAGTATTAGAAGAATTCTGGAGACACGTCTCTCCATGATTGGCTACAAAGTTGTAACTGCAAGTGATGGCAAAGAAGCACTAAAGTTATTTAAAGATTATGAACCTGATTTAGTAGTTCTTGACGTTATGATGCCAAAACTAGATGGTTATGGAGTTTGTCAAGAGTTAAGGAAAGATTCTGATGTTCCAATTGTTATGTTAACTGCTTTAGGAGATGTTGCAGATAGGATAACAGGTTTAGAATTAGGGGCTGATGATTACGTAGTAAAACCATTTAGCCCAAAGGAGTTAGAAGCTAGAATTAGGTGCGTTCTTAGGAGAATCGACAAAGAGCAAATTCCTGGAATGCCTAATTCAGGATTAATTTTGGTTACGGATATAAAAATTGATACAAATAGAAGACAAGTTTTTAAAAGTGATGAGAGAATTAGATTAACTGGTATGGAATTTAGTCTCTTAGAGCTTTTGGTGAGTAGGTCAGGAGAGCCATTTAGTAGAGGAGAGATTTTGAAAGAAGTTTGGGGATATACTCCCGAGAGACATGTAGATACAAGAGTTGTCGATGTTCATATATCAAGATTAAGATCCAAATTGGAGGCTGATCCAGCAAATCCAGAATTGATATTGACAGCAAGGGGTACAGGATATCTTTTTCAACGGATTGTCGATATTGCTCCCTTTGATGGTAAATAAATGGGGAAAGAAACATCGCAAAAAATTAACAAGCCCAGAGCTATTAGAAGATTAGTAATTTGGTATAAAAGAAATTCTGCTGTGACTTCTATAGTCGATACTGCTGCTAGTTCTGCAGCAACGGCTAGTAATGTTGCGGGTAATATGGTTTCTGGTGCTGGATCAGTAGTAACCACAGCTAGTAATGTTGCAGGTAATGTTGCAGGTAATGTAGTTTCAAGTGCTGAATCCGTTGTTAATACTGCTAGTAGTGTAGTTTCAAATGCTAGTTCAATAGCTAAAAATACATTACAGCCATTAGTTTTTGACCCATTAAAAAGATTACAAAATAACGATAATATTCTAGATAGGGTAGAGGAATCTCAATCTAAAAGAATTTGGATCGCAGTTGATGGGATGGGTGGAGATTATGCTCCTGGTCCAATTCTTGAGGGTTGCCTAGAAGCAATAAGTAGATTTCCAATAAATATAAAGTTTGTCGGCAAAATTGAAAAAGTTAAAGATGCAGCAGAAAAAACTGGTTTAGCAGAATTATTAGAAAATGAAATAGATAATAATCGTCTTGAATTAATTGATAGTGGAGAGCCTATTGGGATGAATGAAGAAGCTACCGCAGTTAGAAAAAGGAAAAATGCAAGTATAAACATTGCAATGGATTTAGTGAAAAATAATAAAGCTGAAGCTGTCTACTCAGCGGGTAATTCAGGCGCCATGATGGCTTCTGCCATATTTAGAATTGGGAGATTGAAAGGGATTGAGAGACCAGCTATAGGAGCATTGTTTCCAACAAGGGATCAAACTCGCCCTGTATTAGTTTTAGATGTCGGTGCAAATACTGATTGTAAGCCTTCTTATCTGCATCAATTTGCCCTTCTAGGTAATATTTATGCAAAAGATGTCCTACAAGTACAAAAACCAAGAATTGGCCTTTTAAATATTGGAGAGGAAGAATGTAAAGGTAATGATTTATCCCTAAAAACATTTGAATTATTATCTTCTGAAAAAAGTTTTGATTTTGGAGGCAATTGTGAAGGGCGAGATGTATTATCAGGTAGTTTTGACGTAGTAGTCTGTGATGGATTTACTGGAAATATATTGTTGAAATTTCTTGAATCTGTGGGAGGGGTTTTATTAGATATTTTGAGATCTGAGCTGCCTCGTGGAAGGCGGGGGAAAGTTGGTTCAGCTTTTTTAAGAAGTAATTTACTCAGAATTAAAAAAAGGTTAGATCATGCCGAACATGGAGGAGCTTTATTACTTGGGGTGAATGGTATTTGCGTTATTGGTCATGGAAGTAGCAAATCTTTATCAGTAGTAAGTGCTCTTCGCTTAGCTCACTCTGCAGTCAATCATGGTGTTATGGAAAATTTAAATCAACTGCAAAAGCTTCAAGTTTTAAATTCATAAAACATATTGAGTCAAATTTATGTTTGACTAATATAAGTAACTAAAAAATTCTTTTGGAAGGAATAAATTTTAATCAGATTGGAGTGTCATTCAAGGGAAGCGGAAGTTATGTACCTGATCAAATCCTAACCAATCAAAAAATTAGTCAAAAGGTTGATACAAGCAATGAATGGATACAATCAAGAACTGGCATTTCTGAGAGAAGAATCTCTAGCGTAGAAGATAATGTTACTGAGATGGGTTATAAGGCAGCTCTAACTGCTATAGAAATGGCTAATTGGGATATTAAAACGATTGATTTGATTGTTTTAGCTACTTCTACTCCGCATGATTTATTTGGATCAGCCCCATCCATTCAAGCTAAATTAGGGGCAGCTAATGCTGTAGCTTTCGATTTAACTGCAGCTTGTAGTGGTTTTTTATTTGCCTTAATAACAGCCTCACAATTTTTAAAAGGGGGCAGTTTTAAAAGGGCTATTGTTATTGGAGCAGATCAATTATCAAGTTTTGTTGATTGGAACGATAGAAGAAGTTGTATTCTCTTTGGAGATGGTGCCGGTGCATTAGCAATTGAAGCCACAAATGAATTTGATAATTTTATAGCTTTTGATATGAGAACTGATGGGGGAAGGGGTTCTTTTCTAAATCTTCCATCAAAAAAGAATAAGGATTCAATAGTTGATGAAATTGACTATTTAAGTGGAGGTTTTTCTCCAATTCAGATGAATGGTCAGGAAGTTTATAAATTCGCAGTTAAAGAAGTTCCCCTAATTCTTGAAAAGTTGTTGAAAAAAATGAAATATAATTCTGATCAAGTTGATTGGCTCGTGCTGCATCAAGCTAATCAGAGAATATTGGATTCTGTAGGAGAAAGGTTAAAAATTCCCAGAGAAAAGATTCTTAGTAATTTAGAAAAATATGGCAATACGTCAGCAGCAACAATTCCACTAATGATGGATGAGGCTGTAAGAGATTATAGAATTAAACAAAATGATATTATTGCTACAAGTGGTTTCGGTGCTGGGTTAAGTTGGGGTGCAGCCCTAATTAAATGGGGTTAAAACAAAATAGGAACATTATGACAGTTGCATGGGTATTCCCTGGACAGGGTTCGCAAAAAATTGGAATGGCAAAACAAATTGAAAATTTGCCGAGCACAAAAGAGAGGTTTAGTTATGCTTCTGAGATATTTGAGAGAAATTTATTTGAAATTTGCGAGTTAAATTCTCATCCAACAAATCCTCTCAGTGATTTGAATAATACAAGAAATACACAAATCTGCCTTTTTTTGGTTGAATCGATTTTGTTAGATTCCTTAAAAGAAAATGGTTTTAAACCAACTTATGTTGCTGGTCATAGTCTGGGAGAAATAACTGCATTATATTGTGCGGATGTTTTTTCATTTGAAGACTGCGTATCACTAATAAAAGTAAGATCTCAATTAATGGTAAATGCAGGGCAAGGATCTATGGCAGCAGTAATTGGTTTTGATAGAAATGAACTTGATTTATTAGTCAAAAAAAGTGAAGGTGTTGTAATAGCTAATGATAATAGCTCTTCCCAAGTTGTCTTATCAGGATCTAATGAAGAGTTAGACAATTTATCGAAAGAAATTTCTTGTAAAAGATTCCTAAAATTAAATGTTTCAGGTGCATTCCATTCACCATTTATGGATGAGCCTGCAGTTAAATTTTCTGAGTATTTAAAACAGATTAAGTTTAAAAATCCCTCCTTCCCAGTAATAAGTAATTATAAACCTTCATTATGCGAAGATCCTGATCAGCTTAAAAATAGATTGGAAAATCAAATGTGTAATGGCGTAAGGTGGCGAGAAACTATGGATTTAATGGCGAAAGATAATGATCTTCATTTTGTTGAAGTTGGCCCATCAAATGTACTTAGCGGTTTAGCAAAAAGACATATGAAAGATTTAAAAATTTCTCAAGTTTCATCCTCTAATCAAATAACTTATTAATCAAGTATGAAAAATGATGTTTTTCAAAAATTAATCTATCAATTAGTTAGCAAACTTTTTGTATTACCAATTTATAAATTTGTATTTAGAGGTCATTTAATAGGTAAAGAAAATATTCCGCAAAAAAATTCTTTTATAATGGTTTCTAATCATGGTTCTTTGCTTGACCCTCCTTTGTTAGGACATGCTCTTGGACGTAATATATCTTTTATGGCCAAGGCAGAGCTATTTAAAATACCTTTACTTGGGTTTATTATCAAGGCTTGTGGAGCTTATCCTGTAAAAAGAGGAATTGTTGATAAAAATACCATTAAAACAGCATGTAAAAAATTATCAAATGATAATAGTATTGGAATATTTATTGATGGTACCCGTCAAAAAAATGGTCGAGTGAATAAGCCCAAACAAGGTGCAGCATTATTAGCCTTTAAAAATCAAAAATTGTTATTGCCTGTTGCGATAGTTAATTCACATAGACTAATAAGATTAAAATTTTTTATTCCTTTGTTTTCAAAAATAGTTATTAAAGTGGGAAAACCTGTTCAACCTCCCCAGAGTTCATCAAGAGATGATCTGAATTCTGTAACAATTTACCTGCAAAAAAAAATTAATAATTTGATTGGATGAATTTTTAGTTAATTGGAGAAATAGGGTAAAGAGGCAAAACTTTTCTCCAAGAATCTAAATTTGAATTTAATAAATTTTTATTTGCTAAGTTTAATAGTTCTTTTAAATCTTCTTTATCATCATAATTAGCCTGAAAAGTGAGTTCTTTACACTCGAGTTCTTTGACAACTTTTGGTAAAACTGTTTCTCGAATGCATAGGTCCGAGGAGTTTTTTTCTTTTTGACAAATTTCATATTTTCCTGCAATTAAACCCTTTCGTTTTAATTTTTTGTAAATCCAGAATGATTTTTTGTTTCTAAAGATATTATTTTTTAATGCAATTCTTTTTGCCATTATTTCAAATGAACTAAAACTGTCTAGAGGACAATTTATTTGTTGTGAGATAGTTCTTGCTAAAACTACAATAAGTCGTGAAGCATTAAAATTTGCTGGCCCTATGCTGACAGATAACTTATTTATTTTTTGTAAATTTTCTTTGGAAATGAATTTGTTAAGATCTTCAATTAAGTTGTTGCAAAGGTCATTATCAAATTTTTTGATAAATAATTCATCAGATTCAAGGGTATTGTTTCTTCTATATCCAAAGCCAAAAGAGTTGTCTGTGCTATGAATCACTAATGTAGGGTAATTTTCTCTTTGTTTGAGTTTATTTGTCATCTATTACCTTTAAACAGGTAATTCCATTCCTGGATTACACTTAGACCATTTACCAAATTCATTTTCAAAACTTTCACAGGATTGAACATCCCAATCAGTTTTATAGTCACCATTATTGTCTTGAACAATATTGACATGAATGAATGGTTTTTTTGCTTTAAAATCAGGTAGATCACAAATATGGTCAACACCATGATTATTCTCAACATCATGATATGTGATACATCTATCAACCCATTTACAGTTGATGCAAATGCACATAATTAATAAATAAAATGAAAAGTAACATTCAAACAGATCATACACTAATAATTTATGAATTAGAAACAAGTATAAAATTTCATAATTTGGATTTAATTTTAGGTTTTTTACCTAAAGGATCATATTTGGTTGGTGGTTACATAAGAGATATTATTTTGGGAAGAGAATCTGAAAAGGTAGATGTTGATCTTGTGGTACCTTTAAATGCAATTGAAATTGGGAAAAAGATTGCAGATAATATTGGATCCAAATTTATAATTTTAGATGAAAAAAGAGAAGTAGTAAGAATCATTCTTAATCATATTTATATTGATATTGCTAATCAGGTTTCATCTACGATAGAAGGAGATTTATGTTCTAGAGACTTTTCGATTAATTCAATTGCTTTTTTATTTGATAAGAAGTGTTTGGTTGATCCATTAAATGGTCTTAAAGATCTAGAGATTTCTTTGCTTAGAACTCATTCTGAAAACAATTTACTAAATGATCCTTTACGAATATTAAGATGTTTTCGATTTGTTTCAGAATTGAATTTTAAAGTTGATCATAATTTAATTACTTTCATTAAACAAAATAAGGAGAAATTATATCTAGTTGCTAAAGAGAGGATTAATAATGAAATACAAAAAATAGTCAATGGAGCCAATTCTCTTGATGCAGTGTTGTTGATAAAAAAATTAAATATATTTGCTATTGATAATTTATCTGAAGATTCTTTTTTTTTGGATTTAGAGAAAATTAATTATGTAGAACTTAATCAGGAAGAAAAAGAAAAATTTTTACCATTATTTTTTATTGCTCAAATTTTAGATGTTATATCATTAGAGAAACTTAAATTTAGTAAAGCTGAAATTGCAAAAACTAAGTTATTAAGAAAATGGCACTTTTTGTTGGAGAAAAAAAATATCGCTCAATTAACTGAATCAGATAGATTTGCATTACATAAAGAATTAGAAATGTTTCTTCCAACTTTTATTTTTCATTTACCTCAAAACTTACGATTAAATTGGCTTTGTAGATGGCGTGACAGTGATGATAAATTATTTCATCCTTCAAACTTACTTAATGGAGACTTAATCAAAAAAAAATTAAAAATAAAGGATGGGCCTATCTTAGGAGAGCTGTTAAGGTATCTTTCTAAGGAGCTTGCATATAAGAGATTAAATAATTTTGATGAAGCTATTTATAAAGCAAAGCGATGGATTGAACAAAATGCACCAAAATGTGATTAAATACACATAGCTTAGTTTTGTCTAGAAGTTCAGACTTCAAAATCATTTTTAAAAATTTATGAGCATTCGCATTTACATTGGCAATTTACCACAAGGATTTAATCCAAAAGAATTTGATACACTTTTAAAGTCAGTTTCTGATTCGATTAGATTTAAAGCAGTATTAGATAAGGAAACTAAGGAATGTAGGGGATTTGGTTTCGCAACAGCTAATAATGAAGATAATGCTAATTTATTAATTCAAAAGTTAAACGGTTTTGAATTTAATGGTTCTAAATTAAGAGTAGAGCTATCAGAAAAAAAAGATTCTGCTTCAAACAAAAGAAATGGCGGAAAATCTAACAAAAATAAGAAAAGGAAAGATTTTAAAAAAATTGTTCATAGTGATGCACCTAACCTCGAAGCTCCTGATCCAAGATGGGCTGGAGAATTATCTAAATTGAAGGATTTGTTGGCTAACCAGAAGACGCCTGCCTAGTAACTTATTACTTAATTCGAGAAATTAAAAAAGAAATTGGGATCTCAAGAGCTTTGACTGAATTTTTTACAAAAGCTCTATTGTTAAAAACATCATAATCTAGTCTTTCAATAGAATCTAATATTCCTCTGTAAAGGCGTAAAGACGTCCATACTGGCCATCTTGCGTCAGAAGATAGCCACTTGATACCATCCTCAGACTTTTGGAACCATTCGCGAGCCCTTGTTAATTGAAAGTTCATCAGTGATTTCCACTGCTTGTTTATTTTTCCTTGTAAAAGTTCTTCTTCAGAATAATTAAATTTTTCAATATCCACTTGTGGAAGATAAATTCTTCCTCTTTGTCTATCTTCTCCTACATCCCTCAAGATATTTGTTAATTGATTTGCAATACCAAGAGATATAGCGGCTTCGGAGGGATCTGGCATGGCACTCCATGGGGCTGATGTATAAGCGCTATCAATCCCCATCACATTTTGAGTCATTAAACCAACAGTTCCTGCAACTCTATAACAATAGAGTTTTAATTCATCAAAATCTTTGTATCTAAATTTATTCAGATCCATTCTCTGGCCATCTATCATGTCTAGATAAGGTTGAATACTTTGTGGATATTTTTCGATAGTATCTAATAGAACTGAGTCTAATTCCGATTTAATATTCCCTTTAAATACATTTTTAGTATTTTCTTCCCATTCATCAAGATTATCTGAAAGCTCATCTTGCGATTTAGTTGAGGCTTCTACGCTATCCATTATTTCATCTGTTCTTCTACACCATACATAGATAGCCCAAATAGCTTTTCTCTTTTCTTGAGGTAATAGAAGAGTCCCCAAGTAAAAAGTTTTAGCCCATTGTTGAGTTTCTTTTCGGCATATTTCGTATGCTTGGTCTAGTTGAGAAATTGAATTTTTCAAAAAGTTTTAGCTAAATTTAAGGGTTTGTAAAAGTTATGAAGTGACATTTTGAAAGGTTTTGGCATACTCCTTATTTATTGATTCTGCGCATAATTTACCACTTAAAACGGCACCTTCCATAGATGCTAAATATTTTTGCATTGTATAATCACCAGCTAAGAAAAAGTTTTTTATGGGGGATTTTTGACTAGGTCTGAACTCTTGACATCCAGGTACTGCCTTATATACGGATCTTGGAGTTTTAACTACTTTATATTTTCTTAATTTTGTCTTATCATCGCCTATGAAATGTGTTGGGAATAATTTCTTCAACTCTTCCATAGTTGCATCAACGATGTCTTGATCGCTTCTATTAATCCAATCTTTTGCTGGTGCGAAAACTAATTCAAGCATTGATCTATTTGGATCTTCGTATTCTTTACATGTAATACTCATATCTGCGTAAACACTGAGAAGTGCTGATCTGCTAAATAGTAGATGGTCGATATCTGTTAATTTTTTGTCAAACCATAAATGGATATTAATAACTGGCACACCATTTAAACCATCTAATTTAGAAAATGCATCTAACCCTTTCCATTGTTTAGGGATCATTAATTTAAAGAGATCTACAGGCATTGCACTTACATAAGCATCAGCTGTTAGCTCTTTCTTTTCGTTTTTATCTAAAGAGGCAACAGTAAAACTTTTAACAGTGCTGTCCTCATTAAGATTGATTTGCCTTAATGGACTATTCATATGAACTTCTCCACCACGAGCGGTAATATAATCAACCATTGGCTGGCAAAGTCTTTCTGGAGGAGCTCCGTCAAGAAATGCCATCTTAGAACCATTTTTTTCTTGTAAAAATCTGTTTAATGCTGTTAGTAACACTGTAGATGATATTTCATCCGGCCCAATGAAATTAAGAGCTTTACTCATCGCTATGAAAACTTCATCATTAACTCTTTCCGGTATATTGTGCTCTTTTAGCCAATCTGTCCATGATTTTGTATCACATTTATCTAAGTACTTTTGGCCTCTCAACATCGCAGGTACTAAACCTAATCCAAATAGAATTTTTTCATTCCATGAAAGCATATCATTATTGCTTAGTATTGCTGAAACTCCATTAACGGGAGCAGGTATATCGGGAAAGTCGAATCTACTGTAAGTTCCAGGCTCTGATGGCTGATTGAAAATCATTGAATGACTTTTCCATTGGAGTCTATCTTCAATATCTAGTTCTTTAAAAAGTTGCAACATATTGGGGTAGGCTCCAAAAAATATGTGCAACCCAGTTTCATACCAATCCCCATCTTCGTCTTTCCATGCGGCGACTTTACCACCTAAAACATCTCTGGCTTCAAGTAAAATCGGGGTGTGTCCATTA